>JABHOV010000027.1 GCA_018695135.1 Candidatus Melainabacteria bacterium
AAAAACGCACTTGGTGTGCAGCCTTGGCTGAATCGGATCGCAAATTAAGTCCCTGACTTGAATCTTTATACAAGATCGCCTGAAACAAAAAGAAAGTCCAAGGAAAAATACCGACTATAATGACTGGCAAATAAAACCAAAATGGTGCGCCGTGACCAGTGTGCACCTCAGTAAAACGACTGAGATTATGACTCAAAAAGAATTCCTTTGTGAATGCACCATCAGTCATCAAGTGCACTGAAATATACCAAGGCAAAGTCATAGCAAAAAATATCAAAAAGCCAAAAGCAATATCAAGCCAAGTATCAGCAACAAAAGTCACTAATTCTTTTTCATAAACTAAAAATCCAATAATAATAATTGCAGGTAAGACCAAAGCCACTGGTCCTTTGCAAAGTACTCCAAAACCCATCATCACAAAAGAAAGAATCAACCAAGCAGAGCTACGCTTGGCACCCAAGGCAAATTTTTGTTTGATCTCCAATCGGTCTCTATAACTAAGATAGAAGAAGCTAATCGCTGCGCAAATAAAAAAGGCAAGCGTCATATCAGTAATAGCAAGCTTGGCTAAAACAAAGATTTTGAGGCTCGTTAGCATAATAGCGGCAGCAATCAAACCATAACTCTGCAAGCTCCCCAACAAAAACGCCAATGACACTAAACCTGCTCCTGCAAAAACAGAAGGCAAGCGAGCAGCAAATTCATTAAGTCCAAAAACCTTGAAAGATATCAATTCAAACCAATAAAACAAAATCGGTTTGTCAAAGCGAGGCAAATAATCACAATACGGAACGATATACTGCCCGCGCTCCATCATCTCTCGAGCAGTCTCAGCATATCGAGGTTCATCAGGACTAATTAACGGAAATGACCAAATGTCAAAACCAAGAAAAAGACTTGCGATGATAAATACAACTGCTAGTATCGGCAAGTTCATTAAGGTCTCAACTCTGGATCAATTATCGCCGGGCTAATCACTGGCTTAAGTCTCAATGGTCTATAAATCAGGAAAGCCGCTTTACCAATGACTCTTGACTTAGGTAACAGTCCCCAGAATCTACTGTCAGAACTATAATTTCTATTGTCACCTAATGCATAATAGTAACCCTCAGGAATTTCAATCACTCCATTGGTACCTTTTGTAGGTAAATATTCTGGACTGTGATAATGGTAAGGCTCATCAAGACGATGTCCGTTAATAAAGACCCCTTCATTAATTCGAACTTCTAATTTATCACCCGGTAAACCAATCAATCGTTTGATATATGCCTCAGGCTGTGGCAAGAAAGGCAAACCCGTAAGTCTTGCAAAAAGATGCCAAGGATCGTTTTTGATTACATCCACTCCACCAGTTGCTGCCGGTGGCGGATAAAAGACAATGATATCTCCACGATCATATTGCTTCTTAAAGATACGTGTGAACTTGTCGACAAATAATCTATCATCGATCAGCATTGTTGGCACCATCGACTCAGACGGAATAAATCTAAACTCACCAACTCCAGCACGAATAACAATCAAAAGTGCTAAAACCACAGTAATTTGAGCAGTCACTTCTCTCACTGTCCAAAAACGCCATTCTGGGTAGCTGAAATATTTTTTCCAACTAGTGTCTTCTTGCTCGGCTGGTTCTTCTCGCGGTGGCTTAGACCAAAAAATCAGATCCCAAAAACCTTCTTTAATGCCATGAAAAATACCTTTAATAATGTCAAGAATGAAGTTCATTGGCAATAATCTTAACCTATTTCACATTAAAATACTTGGCATCAGGATGATGCACTACTATTGCTGAAGTCGAATGCTCAGGATGTATTTGCCATTCTTCTGAAAGTTCTAGTCCAATACGTTCTGGCTTGAGTAATTCAAACAATTGTTTTTGATCTTCAAGCCTAGGACAAGCTGGATAACCAAAACTAAAACGCATGCCATGGTAATTAGATTTAATAAGCTTCGCCGTCTCTTCATGATCCTCAGCCTGGAAACCAAGCTCCTTACGAATCAAGGTATGTGCGTATTCAGCTAGTGCTTCAGTGGTCTCCGTTGCCAGTCCATAATGATAGAGATACTCCTCGTAGTCACCTTGTTCATAGAGACTACGAACATAAGTTGCAGCTTCTTCGCCAATCGTTACAATTTGAAAAGCAACGATGTTTTTGCCACCTCTAAAGTAATCCGTGAGGCAGAGATTGTCTTTATTCGTCTGCCTCGGAAATATAAATTCCTTCTCTCCTTCATCACTCGCAATGACAAGTCGATTGGGATTCTCCGGATCAACTTCACACTCATAATAACCATAAGTAAACTGAGGCTTCATATAGCCTGCTGCCTTGACTGCTGACTTGATACGCTCAAGAGTTGGCAAGATCACTTCAGCTCTTTGCTTGGCGTAGGCTTCTTTAGTTTGTTTGCCCTTGCCCATATTCCATTGACCAATAATCAAAGCATCCACGTTGAGGTATTTCCAAACTTCATCAAGCTCTATATCTTTGTCAATGAGCTTATCTCCGAGGAATGGAGCTTGTGGGAGGTCTTCAAGCACTCTGGTGTTCGAGACTTTGTCTGTGTAACTAAAGCAATCAATTGTTTCCTTGGCATCTTCAACAGCATCATAGGGACTATCGGTCTCTGGATTAATTTGTGCTTGAGTTGATTTCTCTCTGGTTTTATAAAACTCTTGTTTGAGATTCTCCACATAGCTCTTATAGCGCTCTTTTTCTTTTTTCGGACCAGAACAGATTCGCTCCATCAGACTCAAATCAGTAAATGCATCAAAACCATAAAACACCGTACCACCATAAACATTGGCACAATCCTCTTCAACGTAACGGCGTGTTAGAGCAGAGCCGCCAAGAATCACCGGCACATCAATGCCACGTTCATTCATCAATTCCAAGTTCTGTTTCATGATGAGAGTTGATTTAACTAATAGTCCAGACATGCCAACCACATCAGCCTTGTGCTCTTCAACTGCCTGCAAAATCGCATCAACAGGTTGTTTAATTCCAAGGTTGTGAACCGTATAACCATTGTTTGTAAGAATAATATCTACTAAGTTCTTACCGATATCATGCACATCACCTTTGACTGTAGCCAAAACAAAAGACCCTTTGGATTGGTCGCCATCAGCCTTATCCATAAACTGCTCCAAGTGAGCTACCGCTGTCTTCATGCAAGTTGCAGACTGCAAAACGAAAGGCAATTGCATTTCACCAGCACGGAATCTATCACCAACGACTTTCATTCCATTCATCAAAAAGATATTAATGATATCAAGCGGCGCATGTCCCTTGGCTCTAGCAGCGTCAAGATCCACATCTATATTAGTTTTGTTTCCATCAACAATGCGCTGTGCCAAAATTTCTTCAAGCGTCAAGTCTGCATAAGGATCCTTATTCTTGTCAGTATCTTGCTTGACATTTTCAGCAAGCAAAACCAAGCTATGCAGTGGATCGTAATCCTCTCTTCTACGATCATAAATCAAATCCAAACAAATTTCTTTGATCTTTGGTTCTATCTTAGCCATTGGATAAAGCTTACGCGCTGAAGCAATCGCCATGTCCAAACCTGCCTGAATACATTCATGCAAAAAGACTGAATTGAGTGAAGGTCTTAGCTTGGCATCAATACCAAAACTAATATTACTCAAGCCAAGTACTGTTTTAACTTCTGGGTATTTTGCCTTGATTAAACGAATCGCTTCAATAGTCTCAATACCAGCGTTTCGCATCTCCTCGTCACCAGAAGCCAAAGTAAAAGTCAAAGTATCATAAATTAAATTACGCGGATCAATGCCGTATTTATTTACAAGCATCTCATAGAGCCTAGAAGCAACCTCTAGTTTCTTCTGGGCAGTTTTTGCCATACCATCCTCATCAATAGTCAAAACCACTAGCGCTGCTCCAAAGCGTTTAGCAAGAGCGGCAATCTGAGCAACTCTTTCTTCACCATCTTCAAGATTGATGGAGTTGATAATTGGTTTTGCAGAAATATATTTAAGAGCAGCTTCAAGCACCGGGTATTCAGTACTATCAACCATAATAGGGATATTGACTTGAGTATTAATTCTCTTGATCACCTCAGTCATGTCTCGTGTTTCATCACGCCCGACATAGGCAGTACAAACATCAAGCACATGAGCGCCTTCTGCCACTTGGTCTTTGGCAATATCTACAATGCCGTCATAGTCTTCCTTACCGAGCAAATCACGAAATAACTTGGAGCCATTTGCGTTAGTACGCTCACCGACAATCAAAGGACGTGGCTCCATCAGCATGGAAACAGAATTGTACAAAGAAGAGACAGACTGAATTACTTCATCGCTCTTGGTCACAACATGTGTAGCATCACGATCCAATTTAGCCAGCTTCTCTGCCAGCATACGAATATGTTCATAAGTCGTTCCGCAACAACCGCCAACCACACTTACATTAAAATCCTTGACAAAACGGCTAAGCTGGGTTGAAAACACCTCTGGGTCAAGCGGGAAGTGAGCATGACCACCGACATTCTCTGGAATTCCAGCATTCGGCAAACAGCTAATCATAAACGGACTTTCTTCAGCAAGGTATTGAATATGCTCACGCATCTCCGCTGGACCAGTCGCGCAGTTCATACCGACTATATCAACTGGGTAAGCGCTAATAGTAGTCAGCGCTGAAGCTATATCCGAGCCAACCAAAAGTGTGCCCATCGTCTCCACTGTCACTTGAACTTGGATAGGTAATTTATTTTGGGAGCTTGCCCACGCAGCAGGACCTTCTGGCACCATGACGTCCAAACATGCATTAATACAGGCTTTGATCTGCAAAGGATCTTGGCAAGTCTCTATCAAAAGTAAATCAACACCACCATCTATCAGTCCTTGCACTTGTGGTTTATAACTCTCGTACAACTCGTCAAAACTAATATTGCCAAGTGAAGCGAGCTTGGTACCCGGTCCAATTGAACCGGCAACAAAACGTGGCTTCTCTGGATTTTCCTTGGTAAACCGATCAGCGACCTTGCGAGCGATGCTAGCAGCGAGCTTACTAACTTCATAAGACTTCTCTGCAATTCCATATTCGGCAAGTACCAGTTGACTAGAACCAAAACTATTGGTTTCAACAACGTCAGCTCCGGCTTCAAAGAACTTGGAATGAATCTCTTCAAGAATATCTGGACGATGATAATTCAATTGCTCTGGACAACCTTCAAACTCATCTCCGCCATAGTCTTCGGCAGTCAGATCATAATTAAACAGACTGGTACCCATTGCGCCATCAAAAATAATGCCGCGCGACCTAGCTATTTCAAGAAATTGTGACTTCATTCCACTCACTTCAATATATATTAACTCATAACAGCAAGTACTAACGCTGTCGCATTACGTCAATACAAAGCGTTACGTTAGTAACACCGGGTGGTAACGGTGTAACGTTCGTTACTTTGTTATCACCCGGTGTTACTAACGTAACGCTTTGTATTGACAATTAGGTTAATCGGCTTTCTGGGTTTAGTATATAAGAAGGCAGAATTATGAAAGACCTAGCAACTAACCCTATTTTAGAGACAAGAGAATTGTGGTGGAACATAGACCACCATACTGGCAAAATTTTTTTTTATGCAATGGCTGCAATTGCAGTTGCAATTCTTATCAATGGTTTCTATCAAAAGATCAAAACTATCTTTGCTGGCAAAGCAATGAAAGAAGATCGCAACTTAAACATCAAAGATAGAATTATGACTGTTTTGACTTTTGGTATTCTACAGAAAAAAATCAAAGAAAAAAAATCAGGTGGGATTGCTCATCTTCTTGTCTTCGTTGGTTTTATTACTCTCTGGATAGTAACCAATATTGTTGCAATTCAAGAATATGTTTTTAAAACAGTTCACTTCTTTCAAGGCAGCTTCTATAAAGTAGTAAGTTTTGCTGCTGAGATTGGTGGTTTACTCTTGCTCATTGGTGTCATTAGTTTTAGCGTGAGACGTTATCTCCTCAAATCCAAAAGCCTCGATAATACTCAAAACGATTGGATCCAGTTAGTCTTCCTTGCACTCTTTGTAGTTACTGGTTTTATGCTAGAAGCCTTTCGTATGGCTGCAACCAACCATATAGAGAGCTTTGCACCAATTGGAGCAGCACTCGCTCACTTAGTCTCATATATGACCATTGAAGACCTGACAAATGCCCACCGTGTACTTTGGTGGTTCCATGGTATCTTGACCTTTGTTTTCATCGCATTGATTCCTTACACCAAGTTTGCACATATTTTATTATCACCGCTTACTATGTACTTCCGTTCAGAAAGAGCAAGAGGACAACTCTCAACTCCTTATAGTTTATTGGCTTTAATGGAAGCAGAAGCCGAAGGTAAAGAAGTAGATGAAGAGGATTTTGTTGCCGGTGTATTCACTTATGATGATTTCTCTTGGAAAACTCTGCTAGATAGTGAGGCTTGTACTAGTTGCGGACGTTGTCATGTTGTTTGTCCAGCTCAAAACACAGACAAACCTCTCTCGCCTAAATTCCTCATGCTCGACATTCGCGCCATGGCAGGAAAAGAAAATCGTGATGAAGTCTATGAACATATTTCACCAGACGTACTATGGGCTTGTACTAGCTGCAATGCCTGCGTAGAAGAGTGCCCAGTGCTTATAGAGCACGTTGACACCATTGTAGATATGCGCCGCGCGCTATTACAATCCAATATGGCGCCAAGTAATCTACAAGCAACCCTAAAAAATATCAGAACCAAGTCTAATCCTTGGGGCTTAGACCCAAGCGAAAGAGCTAAGTGGATTGATGAAATCAAAACTGAAAAATCTCTTGATATCAAACTAGCAGCACAAAACAAAGGCAACTTTGAATATCTCTACTGGGTTGGTAGTCCAGGGGCTTACGATGATAGAAACAAAGCCGTAACCAAGGCTTGTGCAGAACTCTTCATTAAAGGTGGCATGGATTTTGCAGTACTAGGGAATGAAGAAAAAAGCTCAGGCGACACTGCGAGAAGAGCCGGTGATGAAGGACTATTCCAAGAACTAGTACTCGAAAACATCGAAATACTTAATCGTTACGGAGTCAAGAAAATCATCACTCATTGCCCGCATACCTATAATACTTTCAAGAATGAATATCCAGAGTTTGGACTTATAGGGGTTGAGGTTTATCATCACACCGAGATACTTGCACAAATGATTAGCCAAGACTACATAAAGCCACATAAAGAAATTAACGAGACCATTACATACCACGACCCTTGCTACCTAGCAAGATACAACGGTGTCATGGATCCACCTCGATTTATTCTTGAATCAATTCCAGGACTTAATATCGAACATATCGCCAAAGAAAAAACCAAAAGCACTTGCTGCGGTGGTGGCGGTGCGCAGATTTGGTATGAAACTCCTGGTCAACAAATCAATGTCATGAGACTTGAAGAACTAAATGAGCATAGCCCAAACAAAATCAGTGTCGCTTGTCCATACTGCAGCATCATGCTGAGTACCGCCACTACAACAGCATTCCCGGGGACTAACGCTCCTGAGATTGAAGATGTTGCAGTGACCTTAGCGAAGTCGGTATTATAGAAGACCCTGTAAATTAAATCCAATCATTCAGTTATTGTCATTAGCACCAAAATTGGTTGGGTCTGCAGCACCGTTACCCAAACCGAAATAAGCATTGGTCTTAAGATGATCATTGAAACTATGACTTAAGTATGCTGAATATAACGTTTTGCCTTAATTTTGCTCACTCGGGAGCAAGCTCACCGAGTTTTATCCGCAGAATTGATTATTTTCTTCGAAAATAAACGGCAAAACCTTGGCTCTCTCTCGCCTCATCCGAGGGAGCAAGCTCCCTGGTTTTCGGCTACTTTCGAATAAATTACTGTTATCAAAGACAGCTGGGTTGTTACTGTTGAGACTTAAGTAATCAAGACCAATCACATCAGCTTCAGTGACATCATAAGTTAATCCAAGTTGGAAATTATTAATGGCAGTATTGTCTCCTGGGCTAAGTCCTGCAAAGGCAACACCATATCTAGTGTAAGCTGCAAGCTTAGCAAAGCGCTGAGCTACAGTTGAAAAGAATACATGAGTATCATCAGTACCATCAACTCTATAAAGTACTTTGTTTTGCGCGTAGACATAACCTAAATCTAATTGACCAGGATGCTCATCATCGCCCCAGTTTTTAGTAATGTCTGTAGCCTGATAGTAGTTATCACCAAAATCATTCATTCTTGCAACAATAAAGCCATGCTTTAAGCCCCATCTATCCCAAAAACCATCTCCGGCTTTATCAGCAATTGCAAATGCAAATCCATAAGAACCAGTTGACTGCTTACTTAGATAACGATTATCACTATCACCTTCTCTATTTTGGTTTACTAAAGCGAGTAGATTACTATGTCCAGTTGCTTGACCACAGAAAGCTCACTCACCAATATCAAAAGGATCATTAATGATTTCATTTTTATCAATAAATCTTCTATGAGCAAATTTACCAAAAACTAAAGCCTTCAACACGAGTAACTAAAGTACCAGTGTGTCCACCAACCTTATAAAGACTCGTCGCAGCTTCAACTCTATAATCAAGTGTGCCCGTGTAACTATCATTAGTAGCAGCTCGGTCATTTAACCAAGTATTGGATCCCGTTAAATCTCCCTTGAATGTCGTCTCGTCGTAAACCGGTTTGATATTAAACGGGTTTAGAACTTTGGCCATTGCTGCCGTTGAATGGGCCACAAATAAAGGCAACTACTCAAGTCTAAATTAAAGAAATATTATGCAAGACAGCCACTTTTTTGGATTTCGTACATCTATAAAATGCAAAGTCTCAACCCTTATCTGTCACGTGCGTTGCACGGACAGATACTTTTTTCATGGACCCGACTAGCAAAACTTCGTTTTTCAGCGTCTCCACAATGAAAATCCAAGCCAGGACTTTATCCCTAGCTTGGATTTTCATTAATTGCTCAAATTTCCCGTAATCGAGTTTTGTTATTGCGGTCCCATGTTTTTTATAGGATTAATCTCCCGTGATTCGGACCGTCGATACTATACCTATGCCACGAATCAAGTTATTAAAGTCCAACTTTGTAGACGAAGTTAAAGCTAAAAATCGGTCTCTTGGCTTATAGGTTAATTCAAGGGCTAAATCATGAATTCACTTCCTTGCCATCACAAACGAGAGTAGATAAAAAAGAGCAGCAATAATATAAAGATTATTCAAGCCCAAAAGCATAGATGAATATTCAAGAAAGCCACCAAACATAGCTCCCAAAAGATTTACGCCAAATACAGTATTAATATTATGAGTATTTTTCAAGTAATGCGCAAATAAAAGGCTCGAAAAAAATATTGGCAAACTAATGAACATAGCAGCCAATAAATCCTGAACAAACCAGCCATGTCCCAAAAATACTTTTATGGGCGTAATATAATTCAGAAATAAACTCATAAACAATCCTGCATATAAAAGATATGGCTTAGAAAGATTCAACCTTGAAGTCAACCAATTAGCAAAAAGAACCATAAGCAATACTGAACCAAAGACAAAGGAATTAACTAACCAGGTAGAACCGAATAATAGTGAAAGACTGATAACGCTTTTAGTCTCTAACAGCATAAAAGCAACACCTAAGGCAAAGAAATTAATATCAAAACGAATCTTTTCTCGTTGTAAACAAAATCCAATCAAGAGTGTTGAAATAAGTATCAAGAGACCAATTGTTTTTAAATAATGCAGAGGTATGCTTTTGTCTGCTAAATATAAATAAGGCCAATTGTCTGAAGGGATTTCATGATCAGCCTTAATACTCGACAAAAACTTTATACCATATTCAGTAATTGCTTTTTGAGATAATTCTGGCGTTATACCTGGACCGGCAAGTATCATCAAATTAAACAAATGATTATCACCCCAATAAACTAAAGGCTTAGGCTCAGGGAAAACTTGTTTAACCATTGCAAGAAGTTTGTCTCTAATCCAAACTTTAGGGACCGAGAACAATAATGCTACAACACCATTAGGCTTTAGCACTGATTTAACATCTTGTATCGATTCGACGGTATAAACAAAGTTGTCTAACCTTACACTAGACTGGCTTGACAATAAGGCATGTGAATCTAAAGTCCCAAAAACAACCAAATCATATTTCTTTGATGTTTTTTTCAAGTATGTTCTTGCATCATCAACAACTACGTTTACCCTCTTGTCATCATAGGGCTTATGCGGATTATAATCCTTTCCAAGTTTGACAATCTCTGGATCAATCTCAACAGCATCAACGTGCTTGGCATTATTAATCAAGGCAACAGCAACATCATTACCAGAACCCGCTCCTAGTATCAAAACATCACTCGGTTGAACTATTTTATATGGGATACTATATTTGGCTTTAGAAATTTCCTCTTGATCAAAATCCACAATCCGCTGATGAAAAAATTTGTTCACATAAATATTGCGTGAATTTAAAGTATTGGCGTGATGCTGGATATTATAATAAGGAGACCAAATTTCACCTTGACCACTTTTAAAAACCACAAAACACAAAGTCAAACAAGCTGCAAGCCCAATTGTCAGCCACTTTTGATTATTCCGAAGTAAATACAGAATAAGTATTGAAACAATTACAAACCAAATCAGCGGGTTGCAAAAACTATTACCCATCAAGGCAAGGGACGTAAAAGCAATTATCCCAAAGATACTACCTAGAACGTTAATTGAATAAGCTTTGATAGATTCAAATTCTCCCATTAAAGATCCAATTAATTGACCTATTGGTAAGAATAGAAAAGTATTCAATAAAAATATTATTGAAATCATTGGTATCAATCCCAACTTAAACTTTTGCGGGATAATTTTATTATCGGCATAACCACTCCAAACCCATTCATTATCAGTGTTAACAATAATTTCAAAAAAATGGAAAGAAATGAATAAAGCTACAATAACAGTTATAACGATAGGATAATATTTAAAGATAGAGCTTTTTTTTGCTAATAAACAACCTAAACCAAATCCCAGGAAACAAGAGATCAATACAAAGTTGGAATAATAGGCTAAAGACAAGACCTGTGAAGGCAACCATCTAATCAAGATCAACTCCAGGAATAAGAATAAAAAACTTGACCAGAATAAATTTGAAACTTTTGTGTTCATAAGTAGTGTTCTCAACTTAATAAATACTATCTTAGAAATCAGGAATGATCAAACTCCGGGTCTGTTATCACCAATTGAACTTAATTAAGCTGTGAAGCTCGCATTCTGGGGTCCATCTTCATCAGTAAAACATCAGCAAGTAAATTACCCAAAACCAACATCAAGCTACCCAATAATAAATTAGCAAGTACTACATTTATATCTAGTTTACGAGCAGCTTCAAGAGTCAAGTAACCAAGTCCAGGGAAAGCAAGCACCATCTCGATTAGAGCCGAACCGCCAAAAAGACTAGAAAATTCATAACCAAGAATAGTTATAAGAGGATTCATGGCATTACGCAAAGCGTGTTTGTAAATCACTTTGTTCTCTGGCAAACCCTTAGCACGAGCAGTACGAATATAATCCTCTCGCAACACATCCAGCAGATTGCCGCGCATCTGTCTTTGCAAACCAACAATACCACCAATAACCAAAATAAATACTGGCAAAAACAAATGACGCAAGAGATCCCAGAACTGGCCTAGTGGACTCAGTTCATCATAGAAACTACTTGTCAGTCCACCAATTGGAAACCAACCGGAGGACAAAGCAAACAAGAGCATAAATATAGCAAGCACAAAGCCAGGCACTGACATAAACACAGACAACAAGAAGCGCAAAGAACTATCCATCCAAGTACCACGATTGACGGCAGCAAAAACACCAAGAGGAATAGCAATCCCCCAAGTAAAGATGATCGCAAAGATATTTAAAATCAGAGTATTAAAGAGAGCAGGTGCTATTAAATCAATAACCGGTAAGTTATTCTGGCTGAAACCAAAATCACCACGCAAGACATTGCTAAGCCAAGTAAAATACTGTTCTATAAAACTCTTGTCAAGCCCAAGTCGCTTGGCTTCTGCTTCAATACGCGATTCAGAGATTTCCGGATTTAATTTCAAATCTGCTAGCGGATCACCTGTCTGGACTTGTGTCTCGGCACTATAAAACTTGAACAAATGAATTTCAGTATAAGGAATTTGCAAATCAATCTTGAGCTCAGGCACAGTGAAGTTGATCTTCATTAACGAAAAAGTCATGAAACTAATAAATAGAACCAAAAAAATGGAGCCGATGAGGCGTTTTAACAGAAATGTCAGCATGTTGTTGGGGGATTGCCACCTCGCATTGCTCCTTGCAATGACGTATTAATAATCAAGTTCTTGATTAGCTTCAAAATTAATAATATCAGATCTGGTAATAATGCCAACTAGCTTATTGCCTTGATGTTCATCAACAATCAATAATCTACCAATCTTGTATTCATATAGCTTCAATATCGCAGCGTGTAGATTATCATGCATGCTCAAGAGTCGCAATTCAGTACTCATTATCTCAGCAACAGGACTGTCTTGATCTAACTGCACATCAAAAGCCTCATGAATATCATGATGAGTCACCATACCTACTAATTTACCTGTGGCATCCAAAACAGGGAAACCAGTATGATCACTATGATCAAAGAGCTCATGCAACTCACGAATAGTCATAGTCTCCTCGATTGTATCAAGCTTGCGAGTCATTGCATCTTGAATACTAAATCTCTGTAAGTAAGATGGTGTCGTAAACTCACGAATATTAATCCCATCATTCTCAAGCAAATTAGCGTATATACTTCCCTCTTTAAGTCTCTCTGCACTAATGTTGGCAATAATGCAACCAAACATCAAAGGCAAAACTAATTGATAATTACCAGTAAGCTCAAACAACATCACGATACTTGTAATTGGAGCTCTCGAAATTGCCGTAAAGAATGCTCCCATTCCAATAAAAGCAAAACTAGCAGGATCTATATTAAGACTCGGCATCATCAAATCTAACAGATGTCCAAGACCAGAACCAAGCAAAGCACCAAGTATCAGCGCAGGTGCAAAAATCCCACCTGGCACGCCGCTGCCATAAGCAATGACTGTCAGTAAATACTTTGCTAAAAATATCAAAGGGATTAATGACCAAGCATAAGCGCCTGCCAAAACACCCTCTAGCGTTGTATGCCCTCCACCAAGAGCCTGCGGTACCCAAATACCAACTATCCCAGTAATCAATCCAGCAATAGCACCCCAAGACCAAGCTGGTACCGAAGCAAGGTATTTCTTATAAAAATTAATAGAGAACAATACTGACCTTTGAAAATAAGTACCAAAGATGGCAGAAACTACACCCAGAACGAGAATTGCGATAAGCGTGATAGCAGTAATTGGGCAGTCACAGTGAAAATGAAAAGTGAAAAAATCACCATAAAGCATACGACAAGTAAATGCAGCAGCAACAGAAGCAACAATAGCTGGACCTAGTGACAAACTAGAAAAATTACGATCGAGTTCTTCAATCACAAACATCACACCGGCAATAGGAGTATTGAAAGCTGCTGCCAGACCGGCTCCAGCCCCACTTGCAATAGCTCGCTTGCGATGCTTACCACCAAGTATCGGACTAAGCTTAGAAGCAATTCCAGCGCTAATTTGAATAGTTGGTCCTTCTCGTCCAAGTGAAAGTCCGGAAGCAATAGCGGCAACACCACCAATAAACTTGGCAAAAATAGTTCTTAGCCTTATATTAGCGCCACTACTGTTAAGCACATGCTTCACTTGAGGAATCCCACTACCTTTGGCGTCAGGGGTAACTTTGTTTGTTACTAAACCAGCCAAAAGTCCACCAGTCGCACAAAATAAAGGCACGAAAACCCATGGATACCAGTGCTCACCAGAGTTTGAGACATGTGCCAAAAGCTCCACTACTTTCTCCGTACATAATCTAAAAGCAACAGCAACACAACCAATGACAACACCAATGATTGCAACTCGAATAAGGATCTGAGTTTTATAATCTAAAATTCGTGAAAAAAAATCTCTTAATTTTGTTAGTTCACTCATTTACTCGGTCCTATCTTGGTGCCTTTGAAGGGTCTTGCTTGAATGTTAATCGAATTGGTGTGCCTACAAAACCAAAATACTGTCTCAACTGAGACTTTAAAAATCTCGTGTAAGACTCTGGTATTAAATCTGGATAATTTGCAAAGATCACAAACTGTGGTGGTGTTGAATCTACTTGAGTAATATATTTAAGCTTGACTGCTTTTTGCTTAACGACAGGAGCCGGTGTAACCACAGTAATATCAGACAAGACCTTGTTTAATATATTGGTTGAGATTCTGCGCTTGCGTTGCTCATCAGCTTCAATAATCATCTTCCAAAGATTATCAAGTCTTTTACCACTCACCGCAGAAGTATATTCTTTGGGAGCATAATCAATAAAACGCAATTTATAATCCACTTGTCCCTTGTATTTAAGAAGTTTCACGGGATCTTCTTTAATTTCAGAATCAAAAATATCCCATTTGTTTATCAAAACCACACAAGCCTTACCACGCTCTTCAATCAATGAAGCTATTTTTTGATCTTGATCTGAAATAATCTCATCTTCAGTAGCGTCAATTAATAAAACTGCTACATCACAAGCAGCAATAGAGAATGTAGTTCTGATATTAGAGAAGCGTTCTATCTCTGCATTAACTTTAGACTTGCGTCTCAAACCAGCAGTGTCAATCAACTCAAAAGCATGACCATGACGATTAAGTTTGGTATTAATGGCATCACGAGTTGTCCCGCTGACTTCACTAACAATAGATCTTTCCTCACCCAATAATCTATTAAAAAGACTTGATTTACCGACATTGGGTTTACCAACTATCGCCACACGAATCTCATCGTGATTCTTTGGCTTCACCAAACTTGAATCATGCTGCTCAGAAATCATGTTGAGCATGTTACCTAGTCCATGAGAGCCATGCAAAGCACTAACTGCAAAAAGATTTTCAAAACCT
>JABHOV010000076.1 GCA_018695135.1 Candidatus Melainabacteria bacterium
CTCATCTCAGAGAGGTTTGTAACTTTGATTGTGTTAATAAGTTTGTGAAGTTGTTTTTGAATTTGTTCAACATCTTCAATATCAGTCACTATAATGATGCGACTTAAACCATCAAGCTCAGAAGCTCCAACTGTAATACTTTCAATATTGTAACCACGTCGACTGAACATACCAGATATTCTGGCAAGAACACCTGATTCATTTTCGACTAATACTGATAGTAAGTTGCGCAGTTTGCTATCCTCTGTTTTCTAGTGGTTTTCACTAGCACTCAATTCTTTATGCCTCGTATTTGCCTATGCATATACTTAGTAAAATGAAGTATAACAATTTGAGGCTTGTTTTTAGCCAATTTTTGGCTTTTCTCTTGATTTTCTGAGATGATTAGTATTGTCTTAATTCTTTAACAAATACAAAGCTTGCACAGATAACGTGTATTTGACATATTGACTGTAGATAATAGGCTAAGATGTTGAGCTGTGAGCCTAATTACAAGATTAAGCGAATTATTACATGTATATCAAGCCCCTAAGTCAGAGGCTAGTGAGGCTGCGCCTAGTGCTCCAAAGAAACAAAAGCCAAGAAAGACCCTTCCTGCTGAGACTAGATCTTCAGTTAGTGCTGGTTTTAGTCATGCTGCTACTGAACTTAGAACTAGTTTCTTTGATAAGCTAATTAACCCTATTGCTAATTTTGCTAAATTGAACCTTAGTGAGATTCCGGGTTTAACAATTGCTGCTAATACTGCAAAAAACAAACCTTCTTTGACAATTAGTACCAAGTCTGTAAATCCTCAGAATAATGAGTCAGTTCTAACTAATTATCAAATAGCTTTTGCTCAAGATGAGAATAGTTTTTCTGATCCTGGTCTTCCAAATTACGGCGGTGACAATCTAATAGAAATACCAAGACCAGAGTTTTGGGATCACGTTGCAGTCAAAAAACAACTTGAAGATAGTTTTAGAAGTCTTTGGATAGGTGATCCTGTTTTGTATTCAAGACACAATAGAGCTTTATTGCAAAAGAAATCCAATGATAAACCAGCATTGGTGCTCACAGAATACCAAAAGGATGCTGTTAAAGCTGTTGGTCAATCTATCAACGCTGGTAAGGATTGTATTGTTGAGCAACCTACCGGCACAGGCAAGACCATTGTTGCCTTGGAGTCATTGAAGAATCATCTCAAAGATATTAAGGCAACAGATGATGATGTTGCAATCTTTTTGGTGCGCAGTGACAAGGTTTTAACAGATCTTCGCAAAGATACGATACCGACTTTCTTTGAGGGGCTTGGTTCTGTTCATATGCTTAAAGGTGCAGACAGTGAATTCAAGGGTAAGATTTTACTTGCTGGTCCAATAACTCTTCGCAATTTCTTGGAAAATAATGATAAAGAGAAGAATTTCAACAAGAAAAACAGGATTGTACACGTGATTGTAGATGAGGTTCAAGACTCACAATCAATAGAGTTTTCCAAAGTGATGATTAAGCTCAAGTCTTTATCCAAACAATACAAATGGAATACTCGTTTCGTTGGATATTCTGCTACTCCGTTTAGAAATGACAAAAAAGATATTGAAGCACATTTTGATGGTGGTATTGTTTATCGCTACTCCAAGAGACAAGCATGGAAAGAGGGATATTTACCCACTCTTAAGTTGCAGACCCCAGAGATTGATAAACCAAATGATTTAGATGCTGATGACGAGAAGACCTTACAATTTGGCAAGACCAAGATTCCATTTTGGAAAATTCGACTTGCGCATCAAAACAATCCTAGCTATAACGGCAAGACTTTTATTTCAGTAACTTCTAAGTCTGAAGCTATTGAGTTGCAACAATACCTCAAGAGCAAAAAAATACCTACCGTTGCAGTCTATGGTAATAATAGTGATATTTCTGCTTGGGAAAAACCAAATTCAAAAAGAGGCAGCGCTGAGGTGCTGATTGCTATCGATAAATTAAATGTAGGCGCAGACATTAGACCAGGTCACATTATTGTTTGCCGCAATATTATTTCAAATCCTCTTGTAGTACAGCTTCTAGGTAGGGGATTGAGACCAGATGCTCACAAATCTCATCTTTTGGTTTCAGACCTGTCTGGTTTTAGTGAAAACTCAAACTTTATGAAAATGATCTTGAGTTATTTCCAAGAGAAAATTGAAAACTCAATGAATAACGAAGACTTAGAATATCAAAATGAAACAGGTTCTTCTTTAGTGAATAATCTTGAGAGCATGAGAGAGTTTTTTAAGGATTGGAATACTGATTCAGATATTGAGCTTGATTGTTATCACCTAGATAAAACTATCGCAAATAAAATCCTTGATGCTAGTAGTGATATACCTTCTTTCTTGTCTTTTGTTTATAAGAACTATAAATCATTGCTGCATGATGGTAGCCAGGGTGAGCATCTTGCTTTTGAAAAATTTATCGCCAAGAGGCTTGGTATCGCTGGAGACGATCAATCTATTAGCAAAGAATTAGATGATAAGATCAGCTCACTAACAAAGATACTTGAAAGCGGTGATAAGCCAAAGATCTTAGAACAACGTAACGAATTTATAGCCATGTTTACTAAATATCGCAAAAAAGCAGAACCAAATAGACCATGTGAGTTTGATGATGCTATTGATTGTAGACGTCTGTCGAATAAATTAGTTTTAGACTATTTGAAAACCAAAATAAAAGAAAAAACAACAGAATTGGATCCAACCCGTTTAAGAACGAGGTTGTCATATGTTTTTTATGAGACTTATGGTATGAATTTCCAGGCAAGAATAAATGCAGAAAATAATTTAAGGTCAACTATCGTTAGTCTATTTCCTGATAAAGAACACCATAATTCTCAATATCTACTGAAGCAATTATTGAGCGGTGAATATCCTAATTTAGACCCTAACTTACGAACTAGTCTTGAGTCAATTAATGCTAGCTTAGCGACTAATGATGGAGCAGCTGAGTCTTTGGATAAATTATTAAAAGGACGTAATGGCAGTACGACTTACTTTGATGCTGGTGACTTACAAGTGATGATATATTTATTGGCACTTTATGCTACTAAGCAAGCTAAGGATTTTAGTGACAAAATTCTACTTGATTATGATGTCGCTGATCAATCTTGTCTTTGTCTTGATGATTTTTATCAAAGTATTGCTGCTTTTTCAAACAAGGCTCAAGCAATTGGTTTGATTAAGGAGGTTAATGTTGGATCACAGGTAGCCAAATTAAAAGCTGCATTGGAAAGTGGTAAGAAAGCAAATAAAGACCTTGAGCAAATTCGTGCAAGATTGCTTCTTATAGAATCGAATATAACCAAGATGTCAGCCTTGCCTTTGCAAAAGGCATACTCCGGACTTGATGACTTGGATCTATTAAAAGATGCTGAATTTACTGCTATTAAAATCAGATTGAAAAACAAGATTAGAGATCTTACTATATTGAGTAAAGAATCAATCTTGGATACTGATTATCAATTAAGACAGAGAGCTTCAATCAGTGTCAAGTCTGAAAATTTTAATAAGTTGTTTTATATCACTCCTCCAGATTCTGCTTTGTTTTCTATTGATGGCGCATTGACGGCTAGGTCATTTAAGGAAGCGACGGTAAATTATATTAGCTTTGTGCCGGCTCCTGCAGTTGGTTTCAAGCAAAGCTTGATTGAAAAACAATATAGCAAACTCGAGACTGACTTAGAGAAAGAGGAGTTTATAGCTAAAGTAGCTGAATTGCTTTTGGCTATGCCTGCTAGTTTTGATGAAGATGGATTGAACCTAATTCTGTTTCCGGAGGATCAAAAGGGGACGGATTTTTATGCTCGTTTGCAAAGCAAAGTCGCTCAAGAAGGGCAAGCATGTTTTGGCCCAGTAAAATATGATGGATTTTTATGTGCTGGTATTCAAGAAATGCCAGAGATTAAACTAGATGAACCAGCCTCTTTGATAAAAACCATAGCTAGAGAACCGGCTCCAAGGGTGATTAATAATATAGCTGGTTCTATTGTATATTATAAAATTCAAGTTGCACTTGAAAATGCTTGGAATAAATTCAGAAATGCTCCAGTCTATGATTCGTTAATTGGATCAACTAGGATATTTATTAATAATTTCATCAATAATGAATTTACAAACTACTATAAATTTCAATCTACTCCAAGATCTTCTGGTGACAATGCTAATACTTACAAAGTAAGAAGTGACTTCGTTAAGAAGTTTATAAAACTAGTTGAAACAGGAGCTGATATTAATGAAGCTGACTTGGCTGCTTTATCTATCATTCTCTGTCGCATGGATACAAAAGCTGGATCATTAAAAGACCCTAATTCAACAGAAGGTAGAATTATTGATTTATATCTCAGTCATAGACTCAATGGTCTTGAACTTAGCGTTGATCATGTTAAATCAATGAAAGACTATCTTATTAGATATATTAAATTATACTTTAAGCAAAGCAAGTCTGCTGGTGGCTTTGCCATGAACCATGTTAAACGTAGTAATGAAAAGTGTGCGTCGGCTTCATTAGCGGCTTCTGTTCATGAAGCACGGTCTAGTGGAAAACAGGCTTGGATCAAGAAGACAGAACTTGATCTACAGAATTATGGGACTCCATACCAGGATTTTGAAAGTACTGGCTTAAAGATTTTGAAATCTCTCACTGATATTGATATTGCTGAAACTGATGATACTAAAGATGAGACTGGAGTCAATAACTTAGCTGATTTGAAATTTCACTATAGCCCCAAAATGGGTACTTTGATGTGGCTAACAGGAGTCAGGGTTAAGGGAAATAAGCGTAGATGGGACATTACTGCCCAGCCTAATTCGAAGAATCGCGGAGCAAAAGAGATTTTTGTACATCTAGACCAAGAT
Source organism: Candidatus Melainabacteria bacterium (assembly GCA_018695135.1). GTDB lineage: Bacteria > Cyanobacteriota > Vampirovibrionia > LMEP-6097 > LMEP-6097 > JABHOV01. The sequence continues at coordinate 4,869 of JABHOV010000076.1, forward strand.
TGTTCTATAAATCAAAAGAATGAAACTAGATCTGCAACTGCAACACAAGCCTTTGCTAAGATCGGGCAAGCAAGCGCCTCGACCTTGAAGACTATAAAAGAGAAAAATACAAATAAAGAGCTTAATTTCAAACTCTGTCACAGCTGTTGCGGGGATGTCGCTGATGATACCACTGTTGAATCAATCTTGAAGAGTTTAGATGATTTTGCTGAATCAAAGCCTGAGCAAAGTCAAATTGTTACGGCAGTTGATTATCCAGATGTAACAAAGCTTGTTTAATGTAAATGCTCACTGATTCAAGGATTCACTAAAAAATACAAAGTCTCAACCCTTATCTGTCACGTGGGGGTCTTTACAGACCCAACATGGGTCATACTTTCTTCGTCATCATCCCTGCTTTTTTTCACAACCATGTTAAGCACGGACAGAACCTTTTTTATGGACCCGACTAGAAAAACTTCGTTTTTAGCGTGTCCTTAAGCATCTATCATGGCAACACGCTCTTGGTGTCTACCGAGTTCAGGTTCTGTGTTTAACCACTTGTCTAGAATATCTTCAGCAAGTTCAGGACTGATAAAACGAGATCCCATGATCACAACATTGGAGTGATTATGACGACGACTCATTTCTGCCATCTCTACACTTGTTACAAGCGCTGCATAAATTCCTGGATAACGGTTAGCTGTAATACTGACACCGATACCAGAGCCGCAAAGCAAAACCCCTCTACATTTGTGTTTGAGTACATACTCGGCTAATTGCTTAGCAATATCAGGGTAGTGCACAGAGTCTTTGGAGTGGCAGCCTAAATCTTCGACTGAATAATCTTGTGACAAGAGTTTCTTTTTGAGAACTTCTTTAAGTTCATAAGCTGCGTGGTCAGAGGCTATTACGAGGTTTTCCATTAGTTAAGCAAGAGCGACTTTAGATTCTTCAACTTGGTTTTGAGACTTGAGTCAATCACTTTATTGGCAATTTCAATTTTGATTCCAGCTATGAGTGATTCATCTAGCTCATTACTGATTTCTACTTTGCTATTGAAGCTAGTTTCTAGTTGAGTTTTAATTTCATTAAGCTCTTTAGTTTCAAGCTTGTTTGTTGAGCTGACTTTGGCAAACTCAATATTTTCTCTCTTGTAATAAATCTCTTTGTAGCATTCTACTAAGTCTGGAGCAAGCTCGATACGGCGTCGCTCTAGTAAAATCATCAAAGTACTTAGTACTTCTTTTTGTACTTTGCCTTCAAAGACAGCTATTAATACTTGCTTTTTGCCTTGGGTTTGAAATTGTGGACTAGCAAAAACCTCGAGTAATTCAGTACTTGCTTCAAAAACTGATTTAACTAATTCAAGATCTTCTATAACTGTCTCGCCTTGTCTGATTTCAGCAAGTGCTTCAGCATATTTCATTGCAATGAGTTTGTTTTTTTGATTTTGCATCGTTATACCTTAGTCAAATCCTTTTTGAGTTTGTCTTTAATTAGAGAATCAATTTCACCTTGTTTAGACTTGAGTGACTTTTCTGTTGCATTAATGACGCTAGTTGCGACTTCTTTGCGAAGGCTCTCTATTGCAATGACTCTTTGCATTTCAATTTCTTTTGCTGCGTTAGTATTCAGTTTGGCAATTTCTGCTTTGGCTGCTGCAACTGTTTTGTTTTTAATGTCTTCGGCACTATCTTTGGCGCTATTGATAATTCGAGTAGACTCTGCTTTGGCTCTATCGATTTCTCTTTCAAGTTCGGTGAGTTTTGCTTCAGCTTCTTCTTTGAGTTCTTGAGCCTTGGCTATTTCTTGTTCTAGTTCAGTCTTGCGTTTAGAGGCTGATTCTGGCAATACTTTGACCAAAAAGAAATAGAGTATCGCTGCTGCAAATAGGAAATTGATTGCATTACTTTCTTGAAATAATTGAGTTAAGCTTGTTTCGCCGTGCATATTAGTTTAATGCCTTTTCTTTGGTGTTGAGTTCTGAGATTAGCTTGTCAACAGTAGTTGTAACAAGTTCTGCAACTATTGAATCGATGCTTTTTCTAAGTTCAGTTTCTTCTTTTTTGATGCTAATAAGGCTAGCTTCAAGTTTGCTGTTGAATTCAGTCTTGGCTGAATTGACTAGTTTGTCCTTGTCTTTAGTGGCAATATTCATCGCTTCATTAAGTATGCTACTTGAGCTTGATTTAGCTTGAGCTAGCAGCTCTTTGGGATTTTGGTTTGAGATTTCTTCTTCGATTTTGTCTTGGGCTTTCTTTGAAGCTACAAGCTTGTCTTTGATATGACCTTCTCTTTGGTCAATCACAGCAGCAACCCTATCAAAGAAGACGAACTTCATTAGATAAAGAAAGCCGATAAAGCTTAACGCGAAGATTACTGCTGTGAAATTTATTGAAACCAAAATTTACTCCGTTTGGGATTAACCAATTTTACCAAATAATAAGAACGAAACTAACCATGCAAGGATACCTAGCGCTTCTGCCATACCTGCAAAGATGATTGCGTTTGTGAATAATGATCCAGTATGCTCTGGTTGTCTTGCTGATCCTTCAAGCATTTTGCCAGCTACAAGTCCTACACCAATTGCTGGGCCAGTTACGCCTAGTGCAGCTAAACCAGTACCGATTGCAAGTCCCATTGTTTCCATTTCTGCCATTTATATACTCCTTTAAAATATGTTCAAATACGCCCATTTTTGTGATCTGGGCTTCAGACAACAAAAATTATATCAAAAGACCTATATTTTAGAACTAATTTGGCTTGGCTTAACTAAATCATAACTTTGATTTAGTTAGATAGAACCATGCAGAACTACGGACAATTACCACAGATGCCAACAATGCCAGGAGCTCAGAAATTGCTTCACGGACACATTAGTGCTGGCGACAAGGTCAACGGAGCGAGCTTCGGGGATACAGTATCGCAAATGCTTAATAAAGCTAACAATATCATGGGAGAACCTGAGAAATTGAGTATTGAAGCGGTGAAAACCGGCAATGTTGATATTCATGAAGTCATGATCGCTCTTGGTAAATCAGGAGTAGCATTTAAGTTAATAACGGCGATGACACAAAAGGTTGTTGGGGCCTTTGATAAATTATCGAGTATGCAAGTTTAATACCTTAGGATTAGGCTAAATGGTGTATTTCTCCTGAAAACTGAGGAGAAATGTGGAATATTAAAACTAGAGCATGGCTGGTGAAGTTACAACTGAAGATGATTTAAATTTTGATAATACTGGTCAGGCACAATCTGACGGGGGTATTCAGGCAACTATACAAGATATTTTTTCGGATCCACAAAAAAGAATTTACGCAATCATTGGAATTGTTGTTGTTCTTGCGTTATTTGGATTTATGATTGCGGGTGGAAAGCAGGGTGATGAAAATAGTGGTGACTTAGTTCCCCTAGTTCAAGAGATTGACCAACCTCGTGCTTTTGAAATTGTTGCAAAATTAAAATCAGTTAACATTGATGCCAAAGTAGACCAAGGTGAAAGACCAGGTGATTACGTGGTCAAGGTTTATGAAAAAGCGATTGAGAGTTCTTACTTGATTTTGGCTAGAACGAATTTATTAGAAGATGATGATTACGGCTTGTTTGATCAAAATGATTGGGCTGCTAGTGATTATGACAAACGTATCAAACTAGGTAGAGCCATTAATGGAGATCTCTCTAGGATCATAAGTCGCATGAAGGATTTTAAATCTGCAACTGTGAGAGTCAATATTCCTGAACAACAACTCTTTTCTGAAATGCAGTCCTCGACTACTGCCACTGTGCAGTTGGAGATGATGAATGACACTGATGAACTTAGTAAATCACAAGTCAAAAGTATAGTGAATTTATTGAGAGGTTATGTGCCTGATTTACAAAAAGACAGGATTTCTATCGTTGATACTCAAGGTAGAAGCTACAGTACTTTCAGAGAAGATGACGAAGCCAACTCTGATGATTTTATTGATGATCTAGAACGCACCAATAAATTAATCAAAGCTAGAGTAACTAAGTACTTAGATGTGGTGCTTGGTGCTGAGGCTTATGAAGTTAGTATCAGCGCTTCAATTAGTAGAGAAAAAGTCGAGACGCAAGAAACTATCTACAAGAAGGGAGCAGTCGGTGCCAGACAAACTGATTCTGAAACTCTTAATGCTGGTAGTAAAGGCAATGTCGCTGGACCTGGTGCAGCCAATTCCAAGAATTATAATTCCGAGAGTGTCAATGAAACTCTATTACCAAGTTTTGAACAAAAGAGTACAACCTATCTTCCAGGACGAGTAACCAATGTTACCGTTGCTCTTGCTGTCGATAAGTCAGTGCCAACAAGGATCTCGCTTGAACAGCTCAGAGAAAGTGTTGCAGCTATTATTGGACCAGATGCCAATGTCAAAGACGTCAAGCTCACTGTAGTTGATTTAGGTGCAAGTGACGTGATCGAAACTGTAGCTCCGGTGAAAACAGGACTAGTCTCCAATGTTACTAATTTCTTTCATGGTGGTATCTGGAGCGGCTTGATGAAGATCTTTACCATTATTGCAATCGTGCTTGGTTTGCTTCTCGTTGCAATTATTAGTTTGAATTTCTTGAGTGCCGCAGCTAACAAAGAATATGTTAACGAAATGGATCCTAGTTTGGGCAATGAGTTTGAAGAAGTGATTAACGATGAACCGGGTGTGGATTATGGTGAAGCAGCTGCTTTGGAGCAGCAAGAAGCTTTGCTTAAAGAGATGATGGGTGATTCTTTTGTCGAAGAAAAGCCTAGTGCCAAAGGTGAAGCAACCTCTTATTCAAGTGATTCACCAGCTATTGAACAAGAACAAATGCAGTTTGATAATTTATTGAATAACTTCCAATCGGTTGCTAATAAAAAACCTGAGATACTTGCAAGGAAAATACAAACTTGGTTGGAGGATGATGTTTAATGAAAACTGATCGCAAACTAAAATCACTCGCTTTGATACTTAGGTCTTTGCCGCCTTCTACCCAAAAAACTATATTTGAGCAATTGCCTTTGCCGTTGGTACAAAGGATTAGTGACGTGGATCTTACTATTGATGAGACTTTGTCACAAGAGGATTGGGATTATTTCTCTAATACTTGGCCTGAATTTTATCAATTGATTGATAATGTAAATGAAGAATCCAATCGTCAAAAAAGTATCAACTATCTAGAAACTGAACGACCAAAGGTCAAGGGCTATATTGAATATCGTTTGTCCAAGTCAAGTAATAGACCCAATTTGTCACATGCACTTGCACGAATTATTGATGAGCAAGTCTTAGAAGAGGTGAATTAGCTAGATGCTATTTAAAAAATCTATTCTTGAAGAAGTTTATGGAGTTGATGAAACTCTGGTACTTGAGCAAGTGCGTGCTATAGAAATCGAATTGCCGGAAACTCACGACGAGCAAAGTCCATCATCCAATGGCAATGGCTTTAATCCAGTTATTGAGCGTAATGCAGAGGCTCTTACTCAAGAACGAGTTACGGAATTACTTGCTATTCAGAAAAAGGACATTGAAGATCGTAGAGCTGCTGCGCTTGAACAAATTAACCAAGAATTAGAAACCGCACGAATTGAAGCTGAAACAATTTTGTCTGAAGCTAATCAAGAAGCTGAAAGACAAGGCGAGGGAATTCGCCTAGAGTATAAAAAACTGGAAAAGGCAAGGATTGAACAAGAATCGATTATTGCTAAAGCTAGAGATGATGCATTTGATGAAGCGATGAGCAAGGCTGATACTTATATTGCTGAGTTGATGGAGATACTTGCCAGCTTCCAGGATCTTAAAACTGCTACCTTAAATGAAGCCAAAACTGAGATTGCTGCTTTAGCTCTCAATGTCGTTAAGCAAATACTTGGCGCTGAAGCGAGGTTTAATACCCAATTGTTGGCTGATCAAGTCGAGCAGGCTGTAGCTAAAGTCGCTACTACCGGTGGTTTAATGACAATTAGCCTTAACCCAGCAGATGAAGCCAAATCTGAGTATTTAGGCTCAATGCTCAGTAAAGTGATTGATTCCAATGTTAAAATCCATTTTAAGCCTGATGAGACAGTAGATATGGGTTCTTGCATTGTTGAGACTCAGGGAGGGCGCCTGGATGCTAGTTTTGCTAGTCAATTAGAGTTAATTCGTGTTGCTTTTGAGCGTTATTTGGGGCATAAAATTATTGATCTTCCTGATATTGAAAGGGAAGTTGGAGAAGTTAAGATGGAATTGGACCCACTACAACTAAACCAGGCTCCGGGCCAGACGGCTGGAGAACCAAGTGATGACGATCTTGAAATGATCGGAGAGCTTGACCTTGCTGATTTTGAAATTGATGAGGATATGGATAAATTGCTTCAAGATGTTTTGAATAATGATGCTGACGTTAAAGAGGATTCTTCAGTCAAGATTGATGATGATATTCCTCTCAATTTAATTGATCTACAGGATTTATTTACTGATGACGATGAAGAAATCGAAACTAGTTCTAAAGTAGAAGCTGTATTGGCTGATGACGAAGTTGATCCAGAAGAAGACGATCCTGAGTTTGAAGAGTTTAATGAATTTGCTGAAGATCCTGATCTAGATGACGATAGCAATTTTGATGGCAGTTCTAGTGACGAACGTTTTCCTGAGTACTAGGAGTATCTATGCAAGCAAGTTTGATAAGCTTGTATCTTGCGTGATTAACTAATGATCGATACTTGTTAAGCTAAAGAAACTTGATCATGGCACCTAAAACAGTAATTCCAATTACCATCATGCCACCAAGCTTGATGATGATTTCTTTTTCTAGTAGCTTCATTTGAGAACCTAGATTAGTTTCAAGCTCTTTAATTCGAGTTTCAAGTTTGTTATCAAGTTCCTTGATTCGAGTCTCAAGCTTTGTCTCAAGCTCCTTGATGTCTCTTTTTAATACTAATTCAGTTTCTTTGAGCGATTGCTTTGTAACTAATTTATCGCTAATGAAATGAATGAAAATTTCAATCTGTGCCTCTGCTTGAGCTTCAGTCAAACCAACAGCCATTAATTGCTTCACATATCTATGAGTATTCAATATGATGGATTGCTCATCTTCCATAGCATTAAAAATGCAATACCTTTGTAGGGGTGTCAAGCTTTGACAATTAAATTCTTTTCATATTTTGATGGCTTAATGGCTATCCTTATTAGACTTCTTGCGCAAACTTTGTTTTGCAGAATACCTATTGGTAATCAAGACCAGCTTGACATAGATAGTTGGTTCCGTCATAGATACAGCTAACTATATCTAAGGCTGAAGCCAAACTTGACAGTGTCGGTGATGTTCCACTAGGCCACTTGATGTCTGTGTCCCAGGTGGTAACTGTTCTACTACCGGTACCATCTTGATAAAGAATCAATGAGAATGATCCGATACCACCTGTCGGATTTGTGAAAGCTATAGTATGACCAGCTTGATTTAGAGTTACTTTTTGTTTGTTACCGACATTCCAGTCTACAGTGATAGTTGCTGCTGTTGTGTTATTAGTGAGTGTTTTGGTTAAATAAGTTGTTGTTAGAGTTGTACCGTTGATTTCTAGTTTCGCTCCAGGACTACCTATGACACTGATACCAACGTTGCTGCTACTTCCTTCAATAAACATCGCTGAATCAACACCGGCTGAAATTTTGACATCTATATCACCATCATCACCAAGCTCTATGATGTCTTGAGTACCATCTTCAGTGAAATTAATCATAGTTTCATTACCAACAATTATATCGATGTCATCAACTCCGAAGTTAATAGAGGTGTCAGTATCACCGTCATGTATTAGGTTCGCGCCAACGTGAATATCAGTCGTGACTTTGATATCCCCGCTTACTTCTAGTTTCTCTCCTGGTGTCGCAGTCCCGATACCGACGTTGTCTGCGGACCCATCAATGACAAAAGTATTAGAATCAAAGTTAAGGTCATTAGCTCCCATTGCAACTGTTGTAGTAGCGTCTACTGTCATAGTGTCAGAGAAATCAGTAAA
>JABHOV010000056.1 GCA_018695135.1 Candidatus Melainabacteria bacterium
AATATTTTGATGCATCACACCGTAACGCAATATCTCCAGATTCTTTAAACCAGGGATCATAGAAAAGACTCGTGTTTGCTCACCCCACTTAAGATTAGTTTGAAAACCAACAATGTTGTAAAGTGACGCTGCCACATTATCCTGACGCAACTGCACCACCGCAACAGCCTGACGATCTGGATGTCGAGGATCGGTTAAACCAACTGGCTTGAGAGGTCCGAAGCACATTGTTTGACTGCCTCTCTCAGCGATTGCCTCTATAGGCATGCAACCCTCAAAGAATTTAACAGTCTTGCCCTTTTGTCCAACTTCTGCGTTACGCTCAGTTTTCGTAGTATTACGGGGCTTCTGTTCCTCATTTGATGACTCTTTGTTTTCACCATCCCTGAACATCTCCGGCTCAGTCAACTCAGCCTTCACACTCTTCGCGGGCCTTGAATTTGAACAAAATTGCTGCGGCTGTTGTTTCTCCATAGATTCTAGTTCAAAATCCTTCAATGGCGCTCGTTCAGCTCCCATCAATGCTTCATAAAACGCATCAAACTCAGCCTGATCATAAAACGGACAATTAATATAGTCTGCAGTCTCGCCTTTATCATAACGAGAAGCCTTAAACGCTATATCCATATCAATTGATTCAGCACTTACAATAGGGCTAGCAGCGTCAAAGAAATGCAAAAAAGGCGAACTAGAATCAGAACCCGATTGGTTTAACAACTTAGTAATATTCTCAGCAAGATGCGGCGACGTCAGTGGCCCTGATGCCACTATCACAATCCCCTCTTCTTTAGTTAAGTCATCACGATACTCTTCTCTAACTAATTCAATACAAGGATGAGTAGTAATAGCATCTGTAATTATTTGCGCAAACAAATCTCTATCAACGGCAAGCGCTTGCCCAGCTGGCACTTTGGCTTCTTTGGCCCCGCGAATAATCAAACTATCAAATTCTTGCATCTCATGGATCAAAACACCACGTGCTGTAGTCAAAAACTCAGAGCCCAGTGAATTAGAACAAACCAATTCAGCGAGGTTATCAGTATGATGCGCTGGAGTCTTGACCTTGGGGCGCATTTCATAGAGCTTAACTTTCCAATCAAGTCCTTGTTTTTGAATTCCTTGAGCTAATTGCCAAGCAGCTTCTGTGCCTGCAAGTCCTGCTCCTATAATTTTGATTGTTTTAGTCATGATGACGCTCCATTCTTTTGCTCTATCAAGCCCAATAAGTATCGCACTCCACTTTGATAATAATTGTTCACGACTCTGGCAATCTCACTAACAATATCATTATCAAGACCTTCTGCCAGATCAAGCATATGATTGATTGGGTCCAAAGGATATTCAATTACACTAGTAATTTCCTCAGCCGTAAATTGTTCATCAATATGATGATCAAGAATATATGCGAAGGTCTCAAGCTTCTCAACAGCTCTAGCAAATGCAGCGGCAAAGCCTTTACCTTCTTCAAATGCTTCAAAGAAAACCATCAAACGATCTGTAGCAACTTGAGCCCTTGGTTTAATTTGATGCGGTTGATTACTCACATCATCTAAATACTTTTTAATATTGGTTATGGCATCATTACCATTGCTATCACCAAAAGCTTTCCTTCCATTATCCAAAAACTCTTGATACTTTTTAGAATCAGATCTCAGAGCAGAATCTATTTTAAAGAGTAGAAGATTCTTTGAAATTCTTTCTTCTAGCGCAATCCTGTCCTCGCGACTGTGGCGATCCGGCACCGCTCTTGCTTCACTGTCAGTAGTAAATTCCCCAAAAGCTTCCCCTGCATCATGAATCTTAATCATCCAGGCAACAATCTCTCCAAAACGGCTTTCAGGTTTAACTCCTGCATCTTGCATAAAACGCCAAGCCAAGTCTATCGATCCATCTAAATGCTGTTTCAAGCTTGGTTGTTTATTGATATAAGGACAATTACGAAAGCGTTTAGGTACAGCAAGATCATTATGCAAATCATCTAAAGCGTCAGAAAGCACTGAGCTATCAAAATCCTTAATATCAGAAATTACTTTTTCTCTAAGCCAGTTCGACTGATACGGGACTGGATAAACAGGATCAGCTCGCAACTCAGCTAGCGAATGAGCCTCATCCAAATATCGTGGGTCAGAAAGCCTTAGATCACCTTCTGATTTAATTAAATCTGCCTGAATTGGAATAAAATTAATTACTTGCTGCAAATTAGCATCTATATCAGGCTGCATCAAATCTTCTGCAGATCGTGATTCTCTTATTAAAGTAGGAGCAGGAATACCATGAGCCTCATCCAGTCTACGCTCCACGGTTCTATGACCGAAGCCCATCAATTTGAGCAGTCTATCTTTCGCATCAAAGGACCCAATAACCATAAATCTCTCTCCAATTACCTAGCATTATATATTAGCAAGCTCCTTGACCACATTAGTCATGGTTTGTTATTTTACCATAAGCACCAGCACCAGGGGTCAAAACCCTCAATCTATCAGTCTTTTTGACCTCAATAGAAGTCTTGCCCTCAAGTTTAAGACTAGGCGCGTCAGCCTTATCAAGCCAGTTCTCCCCCTTGGCTCCGTCTTCCCCGCCCTCAAGGCCATAAGGAGCATAAACTCTTCTCTCTGTTAAAACTGAGACTTGCAAGTTATCAAGAAACTCAAAAACTCTCACAAGACCATCTCCACCATTAAATTTACCCTTGCCTCCTGAACCCTGGCGAATAGAAAACTCCCTAAGAATCACTGAGTATCTTGTTTCAAGAATCTCTGGATCCGTAATTCTTGTATTAGTCATATGAGTATGAACGCCAGAAGCTCCATGCCAAGTAGGTCCAGCACCTGAGCCGCCGCCAATAGTTTCATAGTAACCAAAGTGCTCATTACCAAAAGAGATATTGTTCATGCAACCTTGCGAAGCAGCGCAAGTGCCAAAGGCTTTGAAGATCACATCGACAATTCTTTGACTAGTAAGTACATTACCTGCAACTACCGCTGCATCATCTGGTGGTTTCAATAACGAGCCCTCCGGAATAATAATTGTAATTGGTTTCAAACAACCTTGATTGAGCGGGATCTCTTTATTGATCATGGCTCTAAGTGCATAAAGAATCGCCGAACTAGTAACCGCTTCTGGTGTATTGAGATTATTTTTGAGCCGTGCAGCAGTGCCAGTGAAATCAAAGATAGCTGAACCTGTTGTTTGATCGATTTCTACTTTGAGTTTAATTATAGAGCCATCATCAAGATAGTCTTGAGCCTCTAGACTGGATTGCTTGATACCTGTTAATGACGTACGCACCGCATTCTCCGCTGTCTTTTGAATCTCCATCATATAGAAGAATACTTGCTCTTGTCCAAACTCCTTGATAAGAGCTTCAATCAACTCTATACCTTTTTTGTTTGCGGCTACTTGTGCTCTCAGGTCAGAAATATTGTCTTCAAGTGTTCTTGAGGAAGCTAACAATTCGCGCAAACTTGTTTCTTGAAATTCTCCAGCATCAACTAATTTAAAACTCTTGATTGCCACTCCTTCTTGATCCAAACTCGTTGAGAAACTAGGCATCGAACCAGGACTAATACCACCGATATCTGCGTGGTGAGCGCGATTGGCGACGTAGAAGATAGGCTCAGCATCAGCAAATACTGGTGTGATCACTGTTAAATCAGGCAAATGTGAGCCGCCCATGGCAGGATGATTTGTCAAAAAACTATCGCCAGGCATAAACTCAGTATTTTCAATTTGTTTCTGTACGGCGTGTCCCATTGACCCTAAATGGACGGGTTGATGCGGTGCGTTAGCAACAAGAGCTGCATCCTTATCAAAAATCGCACAAGAAAAATCAAGCCGTTCTTTGATGTTAGTTGAGATAGAAGTCTTTTGTAGAGAGCGTCCCATTTGCTCAGCGATAGACATAAAGCGGTTGGCAAAGATTGTCAAGCTGATGGGGTCAACTTGAGGGAAATTGGGAGGGGGCAGGCGGGAAAGGGGCTGTACATTAATCTCAAGGTCGCCTTGTTGATTCAAAATTGCAAGGGAATTAGGCTCAACAATTATAGTTGCCGTGTCTTGCATGATGATAGCTGGACCTTGAATCTCCTGACCTTGAGTTAAATTATCAAAAATATAAACCGGAGCTTGTTGCCACTTATCAAAATAGATTTGAGTTACAGTAGCCTGGATTGCTTCGCTATCGCTCGCAATGACAATGGGATTTCTAATGACAGCCGAAGACTTAACAAGCCTTACCCTCACATCATCAACCAAAATCTCTCTATCTGTTAAATCAAAACCAAACTCTCGAAGATATTGTTCTTTAAAAGCCCTGGTGTAATCTCTATCCTCAGGCTCTTTGATCATGAATTGCGTATCAGTGCCTTGATAACGCAGATTGAGATATTTAATAATTATACACTGTTTAATTATTTCAATCCCTTCAAGTAAAGAAGAAAACTCTGCTTCAAGCTCTGGATTGCTGCGTCGCAGCTCCGCTGCTCCTCGCAATAACGCTGGTTTTTGCCTTTCAACCACTTCATCGGCCAATGCAAGCCCATAGGCAGATAGTATCCCTGAATACTTATGAATAATCACCTTGGTAATCCCAAGGTCTCTAGCAATAGCACAGGCATGCTGACCACCAGCCCCGCCAAAACAAGCAAGACTATGAGTTTTAATATCATGTCCTTTCATAATTGAAATCTCTCTTATTGGTCTTGCCATTATTTCATTCGCTACTGTTACAAAACCCTGGGCAATTTCTTCAACAGTCAAATCTAAATTATTCTCCTGGCGCAAGTTCTCAAAAGCACTAATCGCAGCAGCTTTATCAAGCGGCTGATCAGCGTTCTCTCCAAAGACCTTAGGGAAATACTCTGGGATCAATCGCCCCAGAACCAAGTTAGCATCTGTGATTGCAAGATGCCCGCCCTTGCCATAAGAAACCGGACCAGGGTCAGCACCAGCACTCTCTGGTCCCACCCTAAACATACCGTTGTCATAAAACAATCTTGAACCACCACCAGCAGCTACCGTTTTGATGTCAAGTTGCGGTGCTTGAATTCGGTGACCGTTGATCACTGATGCAAAACTCATTTCAAATTCATCAGCATAACGCGATACATCTGTTGAAGTGCCGCCCATATCAAAGCCAATCACTGGATTAGCACGTCCACTAGCACTCCCCAGTGACGAAAGTGCCACCACACCTCCAGCTGGACCTGACAGAATAGAGTTATAACCAGCAAAACTTTCAACCCTTGTCAAACCAGCATCAGACTTCATAAACATCAACTCTGTCTTGGCTAAGCTATCACTAAAACCATTCTTGAAATTATTTACATACTGTTGTAAAACAGGACTCAAATAAGCATCGATACAAGTGGTATCAGCACGTGGCACTATTTTGATCATTGGACTAATTTCTGAAGAAATAGAGACTTGCTTGAAACCCATTGACAGAGCAAGGTCCTTAAGTGTCAACTCATGCTGAGGATGGGCATAAGAATGGATCAAAGCTATAGCCAGATTATCAATGCCTGCATCTAGCAGCTCTTGTAATTGCTTGCAAGCTTGATCTAGATCTAATTCTTTTTCAACTCCACTAGCCAAAACTCTCTCATCTAGCTCTATCACACGCGAATAAAGCTGCTGAGCTTTTATAATTTCAAGATCAAAGATCTTAGGACGGTTTTGATAAGCAATTTCTAGTAGATCAGCAAAGCCTTTAGTTGTTACGAATGCGAATTTAGCTCCTTGATGTTCAAGCAAAGCATTAGTCGCAACAGTAGTACCCATTCTAATAGTTTCTATATGATAATGATCACAACTTGCAGGGAATTGTTTATAGGGATCTTTTAAGATAGCCAAGTCATGATCCTGCAACAAGACTCTACGAATCGCTTCCCGAGGAGCATCTGCATAATTCATTGGATCTTCCGACAATAATTTAACGACTCTAGAACCTGTGCTTGTAAGTACATAGCAATCTGTAAAAGTGCCCCCCCTATCAACAAAAAATTGATATTTCTTCATAGATACTTCTTTAAAGCCGCTACCAATCTATCCAAATCCTCAGTACTATGAATCGCTGAGACCTGCACTCTAATGCGAGCTTTGCCTAATGGCACAACTGGATAGCAAAAACCAACAACATAAATACCTTCCTGATAAAGCTTCTGAGCAACAGCCATTGCTTTGACCTCATCATAAATCATCACCGGCACAATAGCATGCTCACCTGGCACAATATCGATTCCAGCTTCTGTTAGTTTCTCTCTAAGGTATTTGCTATTTGTTTGAACTTGGGCTATCAGTTCAGAACCCTTGTTGAGCAGTTCTAAGACCTTGATTTCTGTCCAGACAATTGCCGGAGCTAGTGAGTTAGAAAAAAGATAAGGTCTAGATCTTTGTCTCAAAAGATCAGCAATACTACTATGACAAGCAGTAAACCCCCCAGAAGCCCCTCCCAGAGCCTTGCCAAAGGTACCAGTAACAATATCTATTTTGCCAAAAACATCACAATGCTCAGCTGTCCCTCGACCACTCTTACCAACAAAACCTGTTGCATGAGAATCATCAACCATAACAAGTGCATTATATTTTTCTGCTAATTCGACTATTTTGGAGAGATTAGCAATAACTCCATCCATACTAAAAACACCATCTGTAACAATCAAACGTATACGACTTGTTTCGCTCTCTATCAGCAAAGCCTCAAGCTGCTCCATGTCATTATTCTCATAGAGCTTACGTTCTGCCTTACAAAGCCTAATACCGTCAATAATGCTCGCATGATTAAGCTTGTCACTAATAACCACATCTTCTTTATTCAATAGCGTTTCAAACAAACCACCATTGGCATCAAAACAAGAGGAATAAAGTACAGCATCCTGGCAACCAACAAATTCAGCGACCTTTTGTTCTAACTCTCTATGAATAGTCTGGGTACCACAAATAAACCTAACAGAGTTAAGTCCAAAACCATAATTATCAAGTCCATCTTTTGCAAAATCAACCAGCTGCTTGGAGCCGCCAAGACCAAGATAGTTATTCGCGCACAAGTTCAAAAAAGTCGCCTCTTTTTTATCAGCAGCAATAGTTTGTATCTCGCGCCCTTGAGTAGAACTAATCAATCGCTCTGTTTTATAAATACCCTTGGCTTTAATTGCTTCAAGTTCTTGTTCAAAGAGTGAGATGGGATTGGACATCGTTCAATTATAACTCACTATGGTCGCTTCGCTCCCGGCTGTGGTCGCCTTTTAGGCTCTCTGGTTGCGCTTCGCTGCCTCTGATGTTTAATGTTTTCAAGCAGGCATCTTTGATGCTGCAAACAGTCCTAGCTTTGCTAGGACGCAACCAGGGAGCCTAAAGGCGACCACAGCCGGGAGCGAAGCGACCTAAAGTAGCGAACGAAGTGAGCTATACTTTGATAATGAAAGCCCTCGTTAAAAAATCAGCTGCCAAAGGTATTTGGATGGAAGATGTACCACTACCTAAGCCTGGACTCAATGAGGTTCTAATCAAAGTCATCAAAACAGCGATATGCGGGACTGACTTGCATATTTACAAATGGGATGAATGGTCACAAAAAAACATTAAAGTCCCAAGAGTAATAGGACACGAGTTTTCTGGAATTATCACTGAGCTTGGTGAGGCTGTACAACATTTTGAACTTGGCGATAGAGTAACTGCTGAGGGGCATATTGTTTGTGGTATTTGTAGAAATTGCAAAAGAGGTATAACTCATCTTTGTGCAAATACAATCGGCATAGGTATTCATCGTGATGGAGCCTTTGCTGAATACATTAGCGTTCCAGCAGCCAACCTAGTTAAATTAGACGCTGCGATCTCTGACGATATTGCAGCAATCTTCGATCCCTTTGGTAATGCGGTACATGCCGTGCTGTCTTTCCCAATGGTCGGCGAAGATGTGCTTATTACCGGTGCTGGTTTAATTGGCAACATGGCTGTAGCTGTTTGCAAAGCAGTTGGTGCCCGCAACATAGTAGTTACTGACGTCAATGACTATAGATTAGAAATTGCCAAAAAAATGGGTGCAACACGAACCATCAATCCTCAAAGAGAAAAACTCGACAAAGTAATGAATGAATTATCCATGACTAATGGTTTTGATATCGGACTAGAAATGTCAGGTTCTGCTGATGCCTTTAACTCTATGCTTAAATATATGTTCCACGGCGGCAAAGTCGCTCTATTAGGGCTATTGCCAAGCTCCACACAAATCGACTGGGATAATGTGATCTTCAAAGGATTACAACTCAAAGGTATCTATGGCAGAGAGATGTTTGAGACTTGGTACAAAATGGAACAGCTCATTAAAGGCGGTATCGATATTTCACCTATCATTAGTCATAATTATTCAATTGAAGAATTTCAACAAGGTTTTGAAATTATGGAATCAGGCAATTGCGGCAAAGTCATCCTTGAGTGGTAATCAAGCTGCCTGTGCTAGCAATTCTGACTTTTTAACATTGTCGTTAAATAGATACGTACCATCCACCTGTCTACGTGTCATTAAACCAAAACAATACAAACCACCGTTATAGAACGGCATAATCATATTGTCAATAATATCCTGAGTTTCTTTATTTGAAATAAATCGCTTGATAGTATCACCAACTGCATGTAATAAATAGCAAACTCCAACGCCTCTTGCAGACGGGTCTTTCTCAAACAATAATCCAATATCTGCAAGTATCCCAGCGGCATTTCTAAAAATACCCAAGACTCTATTTAATAAATTTCGTTTAGTACCATTCAAAAGTGCCAGCCCACTAATAAGCATTTGAGCGTGCGAAGCGACTGCTAAAGTATGTCCTGCATCATTTTCCCCACCAAGAAGATCTTTTTTAAATCCTTTAAAATCACCTTTAAACAATTTATTAAGCCCACCATTGATCCAAGCCTCTTTGAAGAATTCGATACTAACATCGATATTGGCAATGAAGTTGTCTTTGAGGCTAAGTCCCTTTTTGACCCGAGGTAAATTAATTGAATGCAGTTGGTTAAAAGCTGAACTTAAACCTCTAAACAAATGGTAATGATTTAAATCAACAAAAGTATTCATTATAGGTTCAGCTATTCTACCAATAAAATCAAAAGTGAAATTATTTTTGAGAGCTTCATAAGCCAAACTCAGATAGACAGAGGAATTGATCAACTTGGTAAATCTTGTAGAATTAGCGGCCCATGCTTTACCTTTCGTTGCATGAGCTTTAGATTTAGAAAGCATAGTCGCTGTTGCCAAATGCCAAAGAGACGATAAACCATAAGCCCAAGGTGGCATTTTGTTTCTAACCAAATCCTGCCAAGAGTTTTTTGCAGCCGGCTTGGCTGGCTTCTGCTTAATTGGCTCTTGATGAAGCTGCGGATCTATAGCAGTAGAAGCTTGCTCAACAAAAGCAATGCCTGGCTTGGTATCAAAATCATTTGATACTAATGCTGTTTGCGAATTAAGCTGTGCTAGAGTCATGCTACCTGCTGAGCTAAAAGCTCAGACCCCCTTCTAGAAGCAATCTCGCCTATCACTTGAGGCTGGCTAGCTGCAGGCTTGGTATCCTGCAACTTTTCAAGTTGATTCTTAGACTTACGTTTATCAGCGTCAGCCATTTCATGTTGATTCTGATGTAGCCTCAACCAGTGTCTACCAATACCATCAAAAATAAATGTTAATGGCACAAAAGCCTCTTTGTATGCCGGCATCAACTTAGATAACCAATCAGCCACAGTACCGACGAAGAGTGCCATTCCAGATTTAAAGAGGTCCTTACGCCCTTCTTTATAATGACCAAAATTGAGCTGCTCAATATCCATAGCAATACCTGCAACATCTCTAATTAAAGTTGGAACCTGTTCTTTACCAGTAAACATCCAAGAGAGCGCACCAAAATTAGCAAAAAATCCACCCATTGTCGCCCACATCGCCTTCTTACTATCCATAAAATTGGTCAGAACATCAGCAGAAAATAAGTTCTTAAAGAACTTGCCATAGCCTTCTACTAAATGCTTAAGGTGATCTTCAAAACTATCAAAACTCTTTCTATCATTTGCAATATTGAGAGCGTTTGCTGTATTATAAGTACCAGAAGCTGTACCACGCGCAAGGTAAGTATTGTCCTGATTGACAGTACCAGCTATCAAAATGTCATTAAAGTAACCCAAAGCAGATAAGTAATTCTTCGTGTAGAGTCGCTCGATAATAGTAATAACACTTGTTGTAACTAAAAACGCTTTGGTTGCAAAAGAGCCAACACCTTTGGCAAATTTCTTAGAAGCATCCTCAAAACCTAAAAGCCATGAAGCGAAAGAAAAAACATTACCGCCAATGTTTCCCCAATTCATCATAAAAGGAAAAATATCCTTGACCATTTTATTATTAATGAAAGCCTTAATATAGTCATCAGTATCAGCTGCGGCTGGCTTTGTAACAACAGGACTAATTGGTTCAGTAAAATAACTTTCTTCTCTAGTTTCTGGAGACGCATTATCCTGTAAATCAGCCACTGCTGATCCTAAATTAGTATTGATATTATTTGCGCCATTAATCACGACGAATTTAGGCCTTTTGTAAAAATACAAAATACCTGGCATAATTATACAATACGTATTTAGGTGTCTCTCTTAACCTTCCACCGACGTCTCAACCTTTACCACTTTTGAGATAAGATCTCACCCGCTGCGTGACATACGCCACTTTTAAGATAAATAGTATTTTTACGAGATCAAACATGGAAATACCACTGTGATATCCGATTTATCTTAAAAGTGGCGTATGTCACGCAGCGGGTGAGATCTTATCTTGTGCCGTATGGTTATTTACTTAAGATATTCGTGCTTTTGCCCTGAGACGTGGGTGTCAATCAGGGTGACGATCACTCAATTAACTGATTAATAGCCCCTTGATGCCAAAAACAATGCTGAGGGTTATGAAAACCATAATTCAAGCTCTTGCTATTCGCGCCCAATCGATTAGCAAACACTTTTGTTAAACCTGGGTCACAGAAAAAATCAGTAAAACAATGAGTAAAATAGTAATTGCTGACATTAGAGCGATCGAACCTAGCCATGGTATTTTCAGTTGCACCTATCATCGCCTTATCAAAAGCTGTACCATTTTGCTCTTTAGCAAAGAAACCATCAAGAGCAAAATCCTGCCATTGCTTGTAAAACTTGATGACATTAAAAAATTCTCTGGGCTTAGTACCCCAAAAAGTATTAATCACTAAAAACATATTCAGAAACAAAGCCATCGGTTTAAATATCAGCATCGCTGGATATTTCATAAATCCAACTGCAATTAACTTCTCAAGAATTGCCATCAAGGTTTTAAGCATCAGCAAAAAAAAATCAATCACTGGGAAAACTACAAGGTTGTAAACAAAAAGAAAGGGATAGAAGAAGTACTTGAGAATATCCAAAATCCAAAGAGCTAAAGCATTGACATGTAAAGGCACTTGTAAAAAAATCAACTTGGAATTAACAATATTCCGATAAAGCTCAGGATTCACACTAGCATAAAACTTGGGCTCTGAGAGGATTTTAAGCAATAACATCGAACCCATTGAATGGCTTAGGATTGTCGTGTTTTGTTTTACCCTATGCTTAAGCCTGGAAAATAAATTACTTGCAGCTTCCAATAAACTGTTAGCTCCTCCAGCATCAACTTCGAAAAACTCAACTTGATAACCTTGATTCTTATAATAATTGATTTGATCAAACCAATTTGATTTTCCTGAGCAAGATCCTGCGATGATAATTAACTGTTTTTCTTGTTCAGACACTCGTATTCATATTATAGATGGTAAAAGTCGAGAGACGCATTCCGCAAAACAAAGTTTTGCTAGTGATGTTGACAAAAAAAGTAGAAACGATGCAAAGCAGAAGTTTCTCTAACTGAGAAAATCGTAACTTCGCAAAACGATCAACAAACTTTATACTAAAGCTGTTGCTTTTTCAAAATCTTCTTGAGTAGGAAGCTTGAATTCACCTGAATCATTGAAACCAGCATTTCTTTCTCTGTCATATTTATCAAACTGCTCTCTAGCCACGATATCAGCTACTTTGGCATATCTCAAAGTAGTTCTAATATCACTATGACCAGCTAATTTCTGAAGAACTCTAATATCGATATGACCAACTCTTTCAGTACAGAAAGTATGTCTAAGCTGGTGAATAGTCAGTGGTGTGCTGTCAGGATTCTTAATTCCTTTCGAAGCTTGTTTAAATAATTGATTAGCTCTGTGATAACCAAGACGAGTACCGTTGTTTGTTGTAAACAAAGCACCTTCATTTCTCAAAGCCTGAGCTTCTTCAATTGTTGTCGCTTGGAATAAAACTGAACGATCCGGAACTCTCTTTTCTAAGTACTTTCTAAAAAGTTTTTCTGTATGCTGAGACATGTAAGTTACTCTTGCTCTGTTACCTTTACCAGCACGAACTTGAATAACACCATTGCGAATGTCCTGAACATTGAGTGCAAGCGCTTCAGAAATTCTCAAACCACTTGAATAAAGTAAGTCAAATAAGAACTCCTCTCTGATTGACTTTGATTCAGCCATTATCTGTCCAACAATTTCTCTATCTAAATATCTAATGATGTCTTTTGAGTTAGTCTCACCAAGATCTTTGTTTGGTTTACGTCTCTCAACATTTTTGATCGGGTTTTCAATCAACTTAGATTGTTTGATTAGCCAATTAAAAAAACAACTAATCGTTGCATAGTGCCTGTTCTGTGTTGAAACACTAACCCTCTTGCCAGTTCTTGTCGTCAACGCATCTAAGTAAACCTTAAGCTCGGGCGATTTGATTTCTAGTGGTTTGGTTTCACCATAAGTAGCAGTAAACTTCTCAAGGTCAAGCCTATAAGCCTTAATTGTATCGTTATCTTTTTCCAACGACTCTACATATTGTTCTACTAAATCTTTTACTTGTTCTTCTTTCACTTCTGTGTCCCTCTTATTTTATCTTTTTTTTTGTTTTCCCGTTAGGTGTTTTCCCTAATTATCATTTATGTTATTTTATTCTAGCATCTTTTCTTAAAAGATCAAATAAATTCTGACAAGTAAGGCTCATAGTCTACCGTCTTAAGAGACAGAGGCTTAAGAACCATTCCTTTCACTAACTTAGCAATCTCCACAGCATTTCTGATTCTAGATGGAAGATGAATAGTCTGGAAATTAAGTTCAATTTCATTACCATTCTCTATCTTGGCTACAGATTTGTATACTAAATCCCTTGCTCTTTGAGCTACGGTCTCGGTATCTAAGTTAGAATCTTGTTCAATATCAAATGGGATCACTGATCCATCGGCTTTATAGCGAAGATCTACCCTTGCTTCAAAAGCAACGCGCACATTGGTCCAAGAACCAACTTCTTTAAGTGCCGGACTTACTGGTCCAATTAAAGTTAACCATTTACTAAATTCTTGTATTGACTTTGCAACCGTCTCAGCGACTGAATAATTACTTGCCATTTGTTGATACAAATAACCATGAGCTCTCACTTGTTGCAACTCAAGATTGTGAGTTTTTGCAAGTGCAGCAAGACCACCAAGCTGGAATAATATAGTCGCTCTTAGTTCTTCATTAGTTAATTGGATTTTGCGCTCACCGTAACCAATTAAATCAGGGTAAGAAATTAAAGCACCTAATGCAAGTTCACCGTTTTCTTTGACTTTTTCAAGAGACTTATTAATTAAAGCTGGTTCACCAGCATGAGCGCCAGTAGAAACATTAACTGATGTTGCAAAAGGCATAATTTCCTGTTCAGTTAAGAACTCAGCAACGCCTTGGCCTATATCTAGGTTAAGATCGATTTGACGAGAGATAAATGGGTCTGTTTGTGTCATGCCTTTACTATATTACGAATTATGCAAGAAGGAAAGCAAACAGCTTGTCCTCGGTCATAATTCTCTCCCTTGAGCAACTAAAAATAATATATCACATGGGGGTCATAAAATATAGGTAATACACTATTATTTTTAGTAATTAAGCTTGATTTGAATGAATTCATGTCCAAATTGGCTCTTGCCTGCTTAACTATCACTGGTTGACCCTCATATTGACAGTAAATGAGGACTTCACTAGCCAGCACTTCAATATTAGATACCAGCACTTCAATGGATTCTTGTTGCGAAGCTGATTGCTCTAAAGCAAAAAACTCGGGCCGAATACCTATTTGCCGCCCATTGAGCATAAAAATATTAGTTGCAGGTGCGCCAATAAAACCGGCAACAAAAACATTAGCTGGATTTGAATAGATTTCTTCTGGGCTAGCAATCTGTTGAATCTCACCATCATTTAGCACAACTATCTTATCGGCCAAACTCAGGGCTTCAATTTGATCATGGGTAACATATATAAATGTTGCTGATGATTCTTTATGCAAATTAAAAAGTTCATGACGCATCTGAGTGCGTAACTTAGCGTCTAAATTACTCAGCGGTTCATCCAATAAAAATATTTTGGGTTTCTTTGCCATTGCCCGAGCTAGCGCTACTCTTTGCCTTTGACCACCCGAAAGCTCTTTGGGTTTACGTTCCAAGTACTCAAGCAAACCTAATTTTGCAGCGAGTCTTTTTACAGTTGCATCGATCTCTGACTTGGCAGCTCCTGCAATTTGCAAAGGAAAGGCAAGATTGTCATAAACTGATTTGTGCGGGTAGAGCGCGTAGTTTTGAAAAACCATCGACAAGTCTCTATCCTTGGGAGCAAGCTCTTGAATCTCTCTATCACCATGTTTGATCAGCCCAGAATCTGCTTCTTCTAAGCCAGCAATAATGCGAACTAGTGTTGTCTTACCGCAACCACTCGGACCCAAAAAAACTATAAACTCACCATCCTCTATCTCAAGATTGATATCTTTGAGTATTAGATTGTCACCAAAACTTTTGCGGATGTTTTTTAATTGCAGCATACAGGTAGCACCTGTATTTTATCAGCTAATTGAAACATCTTGCTTTATGGCTTGCTTCCACGTGTCCTTAAGATCTTTCACAAGATCAACAACCTCATCTATCACCTTGGGATCTTTGCCGATGTTCGCCTTAAACAATCTCATCTTCATAAAAGTATAAAGCTCTGACATTGGGGTTGCAAAATCCTTACTCGCTTCAACATCCAAGGTATCTTGCATATAATTCAAAATATCAATAGCCATACCCATATAATTTGCATAGTCTGACCAGTTAGCTAACTTATTATTCTCATTCTTGCGAATCTCTTCTTTGGACATATGTAGCCATTGAAGACAACCTTCATATAGCAAAATCACTAATTGAATTGGACTTGAGGTCTCAACAACGTTTTTCAAGAACTTTTTCTTGATACCTGATAATTTATTGACCTTTTTACTAAGCTCCAAATTTGCCTCTCTTATTTTGATACTGTCACTGAATGTTCTATATAGTCGGCATTTTATCAGTGAAACACAAGCACAATCAACAAAAATCATCTTTTTGAACTAGCTGCTCATGCATATAGGCCAGAGCTTTACAGGAATAACTATATTAGAAGGAAAGAAATATGGCAAAAGCACAAATTGAAAAAGACGAACCTATAATTATCAAAAAGATAATTAAGAAAGTAGCAGGACATGGACATCATGGTGGTGCCTGGAAAGTTGCTTATGCCGATTTTGTTACGGCGATGATGTGTTTATTCTTACTTTTGTGGTTAATTAATGTTGACCCAAGTGCAAAATCAGCCGTTGCTAATTTCTTTAAACAACCAACTCAAACTGGACCTATGCAAGGCAATGTTTTCATTTTCGGAGGTGCCAAAAGACCTGGTAATCCAGGGAAAATGGAAGGTGGTGCTAGCTTCCTTGAATTCCAAAAACTCGTACTCTCTGGGCAAAACAAAAAAGAAATACAAAGTAAAATGAAAAACGACCTGCAGAAACAATTAGAAATTAGCTCTGATGAAAAATTACTCAACAAAGTTGAATTTAATTTAGTGGAACAAGGTATCTTAATTGAAATCAAAGATGATGAAAATATGGAAGTCTTTCCCTCTGGCTCAGCAGCATTGACAGGAGAAGCAAGAGCACTGATAGACAAAGTTGCTAACGTAATCAAGAACAAAATTAGCTCTATCGTTGTTGCAGGACATACAGATAGCAAAGATTTTTCTTATGGAAATTACGACAACTGGAATCTCTCAACTGATAGAGCAATTGCAATCAAAACTCGCTTGATCTACGATGGAGTAAACCAAACTAGATTTGCCAGAGTGGAGGGTTATGCTGATAGCCAACTTAAAGATCCTGAACTTCCACTAGCTGCAGCTAATAGGAGAATTACTATTCTTTTACTGCAAGATGGTGAAGAAAAAAACTTAAAACCAAAATATCTTGATGAACAAGTTAGCTTTGGTAAAGAAGTTAAAGCAGCAAGAAAAAGAGAATCTGAGAAAAAACAAAGTGGTAACTTAAGTATCAAAGAATATGGTGCATCAGCTGGTAGGTCACACAAGCCTCTTAGTCTAGATGAATTAAAACGTCAAAAAGCACGCCAATCATTCAGAAAAAGACATCCGACTGGAACAGGTTCTGTGCCTGCAGCTGGTGGACACGGTGAAGAAGCTAGTAGCGGTCACGAAGCTCCACCAGCACCAAGTGGTGGTGGTGATGGAGGAGGTCATTAACTAAATGTCACTTAGCTTAACTATAATTTCAATAACTATTGTTCTTGTAGTCATCTTTGTTGCTGGCTTTCATCAGATAGTTAGCACGGTACACTTCCTGGCTAAATTCTTTCACCTCGGTCGTTTTTTTGATTTTAGTCCAGCTAATTCATTAAGTTCAATTTTTTATCTCTACGATCATAATGACATCAAAGGCTGGAGACAATGGATCAGTAAACAAGACTTAGAAACTCAGGAAGCTGCTATCGCATTACTCATTACTCACTTAGAAAAAAATCCCGGTACATGGGGACTAATCAGCCCTCAAGCAATCAGAGCGCTAGCTGTCTTTGCCGAAGATCGAAATGATCCACGTGGAGCGAAACTAGTTAAGAAAATCACAACAATGATCGATACCTGTAAAAAGATCTGGGACAAATATATTATCACAGACAAAATCTATCAAGCATGCTGGGAAGCACTCATCGAAATCGATACGGAACTAGCTCAAACATTAATACTCAAAGAACTTGAAAATCATAAAGATAATTATGAGATCAATACAAGCATGGTTAAGTCTTTCGCGCTTTTTGAACAAGATCTGGATATCAGTGCAATCCTTTGCACAATACTAACTGATCCCAGAGAAGCTTTCAAAGTTAAGAAACAAGTGTTAGAAATTATGGCAGAAGAGAGAAGTGAAGAAGAAACAAACAAAACTATCACTGAGACTCTTGAAAACATAACTCAAAGTGAATATGCAAATACAAATGATGACACAGACAAACTCTTCACTGGGCTTTTAAGTCTACTAGGAGACAATCTTGACGATAATATCATTCAACTGGTCATACAAGTCTGCCAACATAAACATCTTGGCAAATTTGCTATCGATTCATTAGCTAGTGTGATCACAGAACAACCTGATCTATTTGATCCAGAAACTTTATATCTACTCACAGAAATTGAACATGCTGAAATCGCAAATGTCTTCCAAGCCATTGCCAAAAACTTTGCTCTCAACACTGCTGAAATTAGGCTCTGTCTCAACGATGATCTTCCAGTCTATATACCATTCAAGGTAGAACTCTTGGCTCATGAAAGTATTAAAGAACTACCTATTACTGCTGCAATGAACGAACTTTATGAGCAAACCAAAACGGCATTCACAGAAGCAGAAAGACAAACGGTTCTACTCATGAGTGGGTCTGCAGAATTAGATAAACTACATTTTGCTCGAGCTATAGCCGCAGAGAATCAGTGGACGTTTCTCTACGCACAATATCAAGACTTACACAGTTCTGATATTGTGTTTAATGACTTTCACGATAAGATACAAGCGCTTAGACCAATACTCGTTTATATCAGTGAAATAGATTCATTATTACAATCAAGCGATGTTGATTTCATGAATAAAATAAAAAAGCTAGCTAATGATTCACGTACAGAATTCATTATGACAAGCAATAAAGAAGCAGCTGAATTAGTAATTCCAGAAAAACTAAAACCATACTTTAGTACAAGCACCTGCGATATTCCACAACTTAGACAAATAGGCAAAGCATCTATCTTCAAAAACAAACTTGAAAAAATACAACAAAAAAACCAATCTGGTAATTTTAATATGGAAAATATTATTGGTTCAATAAGAGCTAATTCCCGATTGGAATATGGTGCTGCATTAGTTAAATACTTCAAAGCTGGCTTACTTACGGAAGGAAAAGTAATTGAATTAAAACGATTCGAAGAGCTCGAAGCTATTGCTAAAAAGACAAAGAAGGTAGACAATGCTTGATTCTCTTCTGGACGATCAATTAAGCCTCTTTGGTCTCTTTATACTGGTTGTGGCCATATCAGCCTATGTACTCTTAGAAAACTCTGACTTATTTTCTTTTGGAACAGAAGCAAAGAGTAAGTCTAATGCAACTATGGCAACAGCCTCAAATCATGCATTAAGCAGGATGTTTTATAAATATAATCACGAATCCGAAAAAGACTGGATGCAATGGATTAAAGAAGAAAGTCAAAGCAACAAAAATAAAGCACTAAAATTATTAAACGATCACTTTGATGCACCAGCCAAGCATTGGGGTGCAATTACTCTTGAAGCTCTTGAAGCAATGCCTATATTTAAAGAGGAGGGTGCTGGACACATTATTGCAAAATTCTTTATCCGCTCGGGGAAACTCTGGAATGAATACAGAAGTATACCTAATTATTATAAGAAAGCTGCTGAGGTACTTAGTATCATTAGCCCACAACTTGCACTCAAAAATTTAAGTGAGGAATTTGATCGCAGATCAAGTATCCAATCTGAATTAGAACGCAAAAAAATAATTATCGATGTACTACCGAAGCTCGGTCCCTTAGGGGCTGGTTTAATAGTCGCCATTATTACCAATAATCTAGAAGTCTTTAGTGTAAGAACACAAGCTCTTAGATCAATCAACAAGTTTGAACCAACAAGCCAAGATAATATTATTCTTGAATCCTTAAAACAAGAACTCAAGCGCTTTGGCAATATTGACAAAGCACCTGACGGGAATGATAAGGAAATTCTGGAAGACTTGTTTAGCTATGCTGCTTTCAACATAGCAAAAAAAGAGTTTCTTGCCATATTCAAAGTAGCCTGCAATTCTAATTTGGACATTCACAAATTGGCAACAGATCCATTAATCAAAAGAATACGTTTAGAAAAAAACGATCTTGGTATTGCTGAAATTTATGCAATGACCTTACTGACAGACAATCCACAAAACCAATTACGCAGAGCGATTGCTAGCATTCATGGGTTAGAGTCAGATGAGATTGAAAGTATTTGTATAACCAAACTGAGAGAAGATCCAATATCGGAAGAAATTCTTAGAGAAGAAAATCCACTTGAGGTCCGCTCCCGCATTCCCAGACCCTTTTATAAAGAATATGAGAGCTTTAAAAAACTGTTTGCGATTCCAACTGTCATACCACAAGTATCATGTCAAAAAGCATATGGTGGAGTTCTATTAACTGGCAATGATGAAATCACAAAACTTTATTTTGCAAAAGCATTTGCTCGAGAATCTGGTCTCAATTTTGGCTACATCAATATTGCAAACATCAATGGTAAAGAGGATTACAATAAATTAAGCTCTATGTTTACAGATCTACGTAAGCCTTACCTGATTTACATTACCCATCCTGAGCTTATGTACCCTTCTGACAAAAGTCAAACCGCAAGCTACAGAAGCAAATTTGCTCAAAGTCTTTATATACAAGCTCTTGATACAAAATCATTCTTAATAGGATCAATTAACAAAAGTGCCGAAGAAATACAAAGTGAGACTACCATGATGGCAATAAGTCAATTGCGTAGTAATTTCTTCTCCCAAGTATCAGAGATAAATCAAAAAGAAGAAAGCTTCAAATCAAAAATCATCGAAGACTGCTTCAATTCAATCAATCCTCATCGACTAGAAAATAAAATGGAGCTAGGTCACCAACTACTAGAGAAATCCAAAGGTCAACACCCTCTTAGTTTTAGCTTTGAAGCACTTAAGTTACTAAGTGTCATGCTACTTGTTTATGGGCACAGTAGCTCAGTAGCAGAAGTGGAGAAAGTAATCAAAAGATTTGCAGTTGGAGCCCCTGAGAAACAAAATCAAATAGAGCAGCCGGATGAGACTTAACTAAACGTAGGCACTAAATTCAGCAAGACCTGAGCTAAGAACTTCTTTCCCCAGATGATTCTTGCCCTTGAATTCAAAACTAGTGCCTTGCCATTTACCTTGATAGGTCAAACTATCCATCGGTTTAACAATATCTGAGAAACGTACTCGATAACGCTTGATAGAACCTGGCTCCTTGCCTGCCATAAATAAATTTGCTCCAAGTGCCATAGTTGCCATACCGTGAAGTATATTACCGCCCAATCCTACCTTGCGTCCAAAATCTACATCTAAATGAATAATATTGAAGTCTCCACTAGCACCGGCATAGACTTGAGGCATATATTTATCGATAAAGACTTTGTACTGGTCGCCATTATTATAATGAGCATCTTGTACTGCTCTATCTAAAGCAATATCAGTACCGCTAAGTTCTTGAATCTCAGCTAATGCCTTCATTTGCTTAGCTTTAGCACGCGGGCATGGAGGAGCCATGCTCATTAATTTCACCATGAGTTTTTCTTTGAAACTAAAATCCTTATCATTACCACCACGAATAACAAAAGTCCAAATACTCGTACAAACATCTTCACCAGCTTGATTAGTAGAATCTGAAACCATCACAATAAAATCATGGGGACCTTTTTGGAAGATCTTTTCTATTCTTGCTTTGGTGGTGATGGTATCTCCAACACGTACTGGCTTGTGATAAATAAACTCTTGCTCACCATGAACCAACTTGGCTAAATTGAGCTTGAGATCTTGATCAAATAAAACAGACCATAATAATTCATGCCCGTAAACAACAGGAAAGGTTGGTGGTGCTATCTCCTTGAATTTTTCTTGGTCAGCCTTGGTAGCAATCAAAAACTCAAGTAGTTTTTCTTTGCCTACTGTATAAACAAGGTCTGGATATTTTTTACCGATGAATTTTTCTGAGATTGCCATAAATTAAGTATATAGCAGTATCATATTGGTTTTGAGCTATAGCCCCCGAAGTCTTATACAAAATGGATTTTCAAAAAAGCAATCTCGCAAAGTCAGCAGCTTCCTTGAAGCTGAACTGTACTCACTTTGCTACAAAACCTTTTTCGAGAAATTATTTTGTATATACTTCTAGCTTTCAATCAACGGTCGAGCAATACAGGTAAAGCCCTTAATCCACAAACAAAGACCGTCAAATAAACAATAATCATGGTTGCAGCATGTGCAGGCAGCATAATTACCAAAGCAAAACTAGCAAGCTTGAGACTACCATAACTAGCCCGCATCACTCTACTAGAACGCAGCCAAGAATTACCTAATGGTTTAACGTGTTTCATTGATAAGTAATCAACAATCACACCCCTTAGTAGAAAAAATCCAAAAACCCAATAGGGTAACAAATTCATCATCGCAAAGAAAAGCCAATAAGCTAGTTCAATCACGCGATCAGCGAGTATATCTAATTTGGCTCCAAACTCTGTACATTGGTCGAACTTGCGAGCAATTATTCCATCTAGCCCATCTAAACCAATAACAATAATGGTTAGTATCAAAAAATTCAATTGATCTGCATTAACTGAGAATTGATAAAAAGCATAGAATGCTAATAGAATACGGAAGTAACAAATTGTGTTGGGGATATTGAGCATTACTTTATTATAACGTTTTGCCTTAATTTTGCTCACTCGGGAGCAAGCTCACCGAGTTTTATCCGCAGAAATTATTGTTTCCTTCGAAAACAAACGGCAAAACCTTGGCTCTCTCTCGCTTCATCCGAGGGAGCAAGCTCCCTGGTTTTCAGCTACTTTCGAATAAAGCAATGTGGTTGCGCTCATTACATTCGCTGGTTGTGATCGGCTTTCAGCCTCTCTGGCAGGGCGTAGCCCGCAAACAGCAAATCCTTGATTTGCACAACCAGCGAAGCACAACCGACCAGATCTATCAACAAGCTAAATATTTAGCTTGTTGATAGATCTGGTCTTAATTTAGCTGCCCCGCCTAAATAAACATGCTTCACTTCTGATCTATGTTTCTCACTTTGCACTTGAATCAAAATTCGAATACATTTAGCTAAGCCACCGTCTATATCAGGTTCTTGAGAAGTAAAGAAAGGTACATCTGCCCAATTCATCCCCAACCTAATGGCGGCAGATGCATTATAAGCAGTGAGGTCTGAAGTCATAGTCAAAAAGACCATAGTAATTTGTTCTGGGCCAATATCGTTTTCTCTGACAATTTGCTGCACCATTGCAACACTAGCTGATTTAATATCATCTGCGTTGTTAGCGTTAATGGTTGTTGCTCCACGTATGGCAATTGCTTGCATTCTATTATTGTAGCTCACTCATGTAATAGACTTACTGCGAAAGTCCCCTCTATCTTTACTAACGGAACTAGTGCTTTGCACCGTTCCGACCTTTTTTGTATCGACATCACTAGCAAAACAGAGTTTTGCAGGATGTCTAATAATAGATATAATATTAGCCTCTGGCTGTAGCTAATTGCTGAGGGCTAGAGTCGGCAGAAAAGGTCGCTGCACTATTTGAATTCGTTACAGTTGGCGATACACGATACTTAAGCCCAAAATCCAATCCAGTAGTCTTGGCAATAAGAGGCAAAACTTCAGTATTAACCATATTCGTTAATTGAGATAAAGCAGATCTCAGTATTGTTCGTGATTTTACTAATAAATCCTGATGTTCTGGTTGATTAAATTCAGTAGACTTATCAAATCCCTTGGACTTAGCCATTAAACTAGTCAGGTTATCTAAAAAACTATAAGCACTACTAACAGTAGTCGTGAAATTACCAATCATAGACTCGTAACCACGTAACAAACTCAGCTTATCGATTCTAACAGCTGGAGCTAGTTCACTTTTCAATTGTCCATGACTAACTGACGCAATATTTTCATTAAAAGTATTAAAAATAGGTTGCGTAGATTTTAAAAAACCTATCCTATTCTTCTGTAAGGCCGCTCTAACTTCATCAGCACTGAAGCTATCTGCTTGAACTAATCTTGAGGCTAAAACCTTTGGAGAATTAATTGACATAAAGCCACTGTAAAACAGATAAAGCGCCATTGCGTATTCTCTTATTCATTTTTAACATATTATGATATATTCATTGTTTATAATATCTTCATACGCACCCAGAGTTATAATAGAGTTGTTCTGAAAAGTTCAAGAGCATTCAGGGAAGATGGAAAGCCCTTATCCATGGTAAAAGAACAGAGTCCCCGAAATGCGAGACTGAAGGTTTTATCCGAAGTTTGCTCAGGCAAATGAGGACTCGCGTAACGCAGCTATTGAACTCTTTCCGGACAACTCTATGATGGCAAAAGGCATTCTACTACTACAAATGGGCGGACCTGCTTC
Organism: Candidatus Melainabacteria bacterium; assembly: GCA_018695135.1. Classification (GTDB taxonomy): domain Bacteria; phylum Cyanobacteriota; class Vampirovibrionia; order LMEP-6097; family LMEP-6097; genus JABHOV01. Next base: position 23,635 of record JABHOV010000056.1, read on the forward strand.
AAGCTATGGAGTGGAAGATTTTCTCAATAATTTATTCAATGATCCTTATATCATCCAGCTACCAAGTTTTATCAAACCATTTCAAAAAAATCTCGCTGCGTACATCGCAAGAGAAAGAGCTCCCAATGTCGCAGTCAACTACGACATGATTGGTGGCAAGTCACCGATACTTTTTGAGACTCAATGCCAAGCTAAGGCTCTTGAAAAAAGACTCGGTGGAGAATACAAGTGCTATATCGCCATGCGCTACTCATCTCCCTTCCTCAAAGAAACTTTGCCGCAGATGGAAACTGATGGAATTGATGAGCTAACAGTCATTCCACTCTACCCACATTATTCAACCGCCACTTCCGGCTCAAGTATCATCGAATGCTTAGAGATGTTCTCAGAGACTGGCTTTGACCAAAGAGCCAAAATAAACTATATAGAATCTTGGCACGACAATCCATTTTTTATTGAGCTGTTAACAAGACGACTAGAAGATGCCATTGGTGATCTTAAAGAAGCTTATATTCTTTTTTCTGCTCATGGTTTGCCAGTTAAATACATCGACAATGGTGATCCCTATCAAAAACAAATCCAAGATAGTGTCGCTTTGATTTGTCAAAGACTGGCTGACTCGCTCAATCTCAAAATCTATCCAGATAAATTAGTCTCTGATCATTTAACTCTCAATTACTGTATTAGCTACCAAAGTAGAGTAGGACCCGTGAAGTGGCTAGACCCCAATACTGAAGACAAGATCAAAGAGCTTGGTGACAATGGTTGCAAGAACTTGATCATCCTACCTGTGAGTTTTGTTGGCGATCATATTGAAACCCTGCATGAGCTTGGTATTGAATACAAAGAAGTCGCTGCCCAAAGTGGTATCATTGACTACCGGATCACTAGATTACCCAAAGCTAATCCCTTATTGATAGAGGCGCTCGCTAACGTCATTGCGAGAAGCAATGCGACGTGGCAATCTAATGCAAAGTCTGACTCTCTCCACTGGATTGCTTCAGCAAAGCCTCGCAATGACGATAAAATTCAGACATGAAAGCACTAGCATACAATCCAAACTCAGAAAAGACCTCATTTCTAGAACTCATAGAAACTAACAAACCTGAGCTCAAAGCCAACAATGCCATAGTCAAAGTCACTGGCGTCGGCATTTGCGGTTCTGATTTGCTCAAACTCAATAGAGCACTAGTTAAGCCTGGGACTATTCTTGGTCACGAAATGGTAGGAATTATTGATGAGATTGCTCCAGAAATGTCTCAGCAATATGGTTTCAAACAAGGAGATCGCATTCTGAGTTCTCACCATGTGCCTTGCCTTGAGTGTGACTATTGTTTGCGCGGCAAAGAAAGCCTCTGCACTAAATTCAAAACAACTAATTTCAATCCGGGTGCTTTTTGCGAGTACCTCGAACTAAGTGAAGATCATCTGAAGCACACCGTGCAAAAAATCCCTGGTGGGATGACAGATGAAGTGGCGAGTTTTACTGAGCCCGTGGCGTGTTGTATCAAGGCGGTCCGTCATTGCGAACATATGATGGTTGTGGCAAGACCTTATCTACAAAGCGCAAGTTTGACCCATCATGGACCGAAGGTCCCTGATGCAATCCAGACAAAGGTCTTAGTTATAGGACTGGGGTCAATTGGTCTGATCATGGGGCAAGTGATTCGACATGATTTTCCAAATTCACAAATTACAGGACTAGACTTACAAGAAACTAGACTCAAGCTTGCCTTGGAATTAGGTTTTGACCAGAGTCTCTCTGCATTACAAACCGATAACATCTTTAACATCATCTTTCTTTGTGCTGGAGCCAACGCCACAGTCGACCTAGCTAGCAAACATGCAGCTAATGGAGCAATAATAGTAGTATTCTCTTCGACTCCAGACGAAACTCATTTCTCTAATAATGATATTTACTATAAAGAACTTACGGTCATGAGTAGCTACTCACCCAATCTAGAAAATCTCAAAGAATCTCTTGAGCTCTTGTCCAAGGGAGAGATTAAGGTGGATAAATTAATTAGTCATAGAAGCAATTTGAGTGAACTCGGAGCAAATATCCGAGATTGCTCTAGCAAAGGCATAAAGACCTATCTTGATATACAATAAAACCAATGGACTATCATTTTGATAAATACGAAAAACGCTTAATAGATTATCTCAAAAAGTTAAATCTCAATGGTTCTAGCATTTTACTTTTTGGATCGAGGGCTCGAAGAGACCATAGTGAAGGATCAGATATTGATATTGCTATCGACAATCTACCTGAAACTATTAAATTATCTAAGATACAGGAAGAATTAGATAAACTCAACCTGCCTTATCACATTGATTTAATTGATCTTAACTCTGTTGATCAAAAGTTTTATAATAAATGCTTGCAGGAGGCAATCAATATACAAGATGTCTAAACTAAAAACAAAACACGAAAATGCCACTAAAGCTCTTCACGCTTTAAAACAAATGCTAACAAGAGATCATAATGATGAGGCTGTTAGAGATTCTATAATCAAACGCTTTGAATTTACTGTTGAGCTCTCTTGGAAACTCTACAAAGTTTTTTTTGAGATTAGCTCTCACAAAATCAATTTTCCCAAAGATGTTTTTCGTGAAATGCTTGAATACAAAATCCTCAGCAGCCAAGAAATTGAACAAGCACTCAATATGATTGATGCACGTAACACAACTGCTCATGAATACAGTGAAAGCAAAGCCACAAACCTAGTTGAAGAAATCCCTCAATATATTCCAATTCTTGACAAAATGCTTAATTATAAAGGTTTACTAGAAAGTATCCAGTAAAAGAACTTCTCTTTATCTTTTGCTATAATCAAGGTTCTTATGGCCTCCCTCACAAAACAAAAACATCCCTACCTCATGATCCCTGGACCTACTCCAGTCCCTCAAGAGGTTTTGCAAGCACTCGCTGAGCACCCACTTGGGCACCGCTCCAAAGAATTTTCTAAGATATTTATGTCAGCAACTGAAAAGCTTCAGTGGTTAGGACAAACCAAGAATGATGTTTTTATTTACACAGCATCAGGTACTGGTGCAATGGAAGGAGCGATTGCAAACACCATCAACAGAGGCGACAAAGTACTTTGCCTAGCGATTGGCGTTTTTGGTCAACGCTTCGCTGATATCGCAAAACTCTATGGCGCTGAAGTTACAGTAGTCAAAGCAGATTCTGGCAAGTGTATCAGTCCTCAAGAATTAAAAGAAGCTCTCGCTAAAGACAAGTTCAAAGCCGTTACTCTAACTCACTCAGAGACCAGCACTGGGACAGCAAACGATATCAAAACATTAGTGCCTCTTATTAAAGAGCACGGCGCGCTTAGTATCGTTGACGTAGTTACTTCACTTGGTTGCATGGATGTGCGCATGGATGAGTGGGGCATAGATGTGATGCTTTCTGGTTCACAAAAGGGTTTTATGATTCCTCCAGGCTTGAGCTTTATTTATGTCTCAGAAAATGCTTACAAAGCTAAAGCAAGTTGTACTAGTCCTTGTTACTATTTTTGCTGGACTCAAGCTCGCAAAGCTCTCAATGACAACACTACACCGTGGACTCCCAATGTCTCTCACATAGTGGCTTTGGAACTTGCTTTGCAGATGATGGTTGAAGAAGGACTTGAAAATATCCTGGCTCGCCACACTAGAGTTAGAGACAAGTTGCGTAATGGGCTTAGAGATCTTGGTCTTAAACTATTGACTGAAGACAGTTCAGCCTCTTGCGCGATCACTGCTATCTACCCGCCTGAAGGAGTTGCAGTACCGGATATTCGCAAAGCCTTTCAAGAAGATCACAATATAATCATTGCCAACGGACAAAAAGAACTCAAAGACAAGATCTTCCGTATGGGTCATCTTGGATTTGTAAGTGATGAAAATATAGATATGGGCTTGAATGCGCTCAAGGCTGTTCTCAATAAGCTAAAATAGGCTATTTTACTAAGATATCAGATATTTTAACAGATGCACCCTTCAAATTATCGGGTATAATAAAGAGATGACTCTTCGAATTATCGCCCGATTGAGATATAACAAGCTCAAAGAGCTGCTAAAAGAGCCTGAAATTATACTAATAACCGGGGCCAGGCAAGTAGGCAAGACTACTTTGATGCGCAAGCTTGAGCAAGAATTACAAATACAAGGTGAGCAGACTATCTTTCTTAACTTGGATATTGAAGCTGACTCGAGGTATTTTGAATCACAAGCGAAGCTAATTAAAAAACTAGAACTTGATTGTTCTAAAGACAAAGCATATGTGTTTATAGATGAAATACAACGAAAAGAGAACGCTGGTCTTTTTCTCAAAGGCTTGTACGATATGAAACTAAACTACAAGTTTATAGTTTCTGGTTCAGGCAGCTTAGAACTCAAAGAAAAAATCTCTGAATCTTTAGCTGGTAGAAAGAGATCTATCGAACTAAGACCGGTGAGTTTTGTTGAATTTCTCAATTTCAAAACCGAATACAAATACGAAAATAAACTCGGCTCATTCTTTGAAATCGAAACCGAAAAAGCGAAGCTATTGCTACAAGAATATCTCAACTTTGGTGGCTACCCTAAAGTCGTCACCTCTACAAGCCTAGAAGAAAAACAAAGAGCGATAGCTGAAATCTACACAAGCTATTTAGACAAAGATATCAAAGCACTACTCAATCTAGAAAGACCAGACGCTTATACCAAAATGATTCGAATACTCGCTGCACAACTCGGGCAAACTCTTAACTACAGTGAACTTGCTTCGCAGACTGGACTTGCCACTGAAACACTCAAGAAATATCTCGACTACGCCGAAAAAACTTTTGCTATCCAAATCATCAGTCCTTATTTTAAAAACAAGACAAAAGAAATCACAAAATCACCAGAAGTCTATTTCAATGATATTGGTCTAAGAAACTATACTATCGATGAGTTTGGCTCTATTACTAATGAAACAGAGTATTCCTTTCTTTTTGAAAACCTCATATTAGATATTCTCAAAGAAAACAATCTTAATAGCTCTAGAGAAATTCATTTCTGGCGTACTACAGACAAAGCCGAAGTGGATTTTATTATTGACTCCGCTAAAACAGTAGTACCTGTGGAAGTGAAGTATTCTCATTACCAGAAAGCTAAAATACCAAGTTCACTTAAAAGTTTTATCAAAAAATATAAGCCCAAAGAAGCTTGGCTAATCAACTTAGGGCTTAGAGAAGAGCTTGAATATGAAAATTGTAAAGTTAGATTTATCACTTTAGCTGATCTGTTGACCTAAAACAAGACCTTTGATAGAGACCACGAGATAAACTTGACTCCAAGCACCTTTTATTGATACTCTTATCTCAAGCAAGGCAATGAATAAAATACTACCAGCATTAACATTAGCAGCAGCTAGCTTATTTACCATCAGGGGTCAAGATCTTGAGGCAGCAGAGCCTGCAGCAAAACCAAATCCTATTTATTCTGCAGATGAACAAACCACTCAAGTTGTTCCAAGCCAAAGACCAGCAGTAAGCTCACGCAGTCAAGCAGAAGTTTTGGCACAAAGAATTAAGCCAAACTTGCTCAAAAAACCAATAAGTAACTGGATGTTTAGACCAAGCTATGCTGGACAAGGGCAAGAAACCATCAAACCACTTACTCAAGGCTATCCTAAAAGTCAATCTAGAGTAGAACCAGCCACAAGAGGCAACTGGATTCTTGGACCCAATGGTAGAGTCTACCGTCCAGGTGAAACTATCTATCCAAGATCACCAGGTTATAGTTATTATGACAGAAGTTATTGGCATGGAAGATCGCTGCCAGGAACGGACCCTCGTTTCGATCCACACAGAAGTTCTTCGCTAAGACTCAGTCCTCAATCCCGCCAAAATCTCTTTCGCTTCAGTCGCTAAAAACAGCTCGCCGAATTCTTGACCAAGCCGTTCTGGCTGAGCCACTGAACCGCTATGTTCTAAACGAATAATTTGAGAACCATCAAGACTAGCAACAATGCCAATAAGCTCAATTATTGCATTCTCGCCAAAACCTCTCAAGGAAGAATGAACACCAATGGGCACCTGACAACCACCTTGCAGCGATCTTAAAAATGCTCGCTCTGCTTTAACTATCGCTTCATCAACTGGAGAGTTGAGGCTTTTACGCAGAAACTCACGCAAGTCGTTACGACCAGATTTGATTTCGATAGCAAGAGCTCCTTGACCAACCGCTGGTAAAATCTCAAGTGGGTTCAAGTACTCACCAATCGAGTCTTGCATGCCAAGGCGATTGAGTCCTGCTGCTGCAAGTACAATGCCATCATATCCATTGGCTGGATTATTGAGTTTTTTAAAACGAGTTTGCAAGTTACCACGAATATCTACAAAGTTGATTTGAGGGTATTTATTTTGGAGCTGAGCGATTCTTCTTAAACTAGAAGTGCCGATTGTTTTAGCTTGCTTGAGTGATGAAACCCCACTATAGCCAGAAAAACAAACCACGTCACGAATATCTTCACGACTACTAGTAACGCAAATCTCCAAGCCTTCAGGCAATTGCGTTGGCAAGTCTTTCATGGAATGAACCGCAAGATCTATAGTCCCAGCCAATAATTCATTTTCAAGTTCTTTAGTAAATAATGCTTTGTCACCTATTTTAGAGAGCGCAGTATCAAGGATCTTGTCACCCTGAGTTTTAATTTCAATAATCTCAATTGCAAGATCAGGATATTGCAGAAGCAATATGTCCCGGACCCAACGAGTTTGGACTAAAGCAAGCTTGCTATCTCTAGTTCCAATTTTAAGATTCTTCATAAATTAATTCATCTCTTAGAATCACTATTTCTTTTCTTAAAGTGGGTACATGGTCAACCAAAATATCTAAAATTACATCCCACTCAACATCAAAATATCTATGTACAACCTTATCTCTAAATCTACTGATGCTCTTCCAGTCTAAATCAGGAACCAAGTCTCGACTCTTCTCACTAATAGCTTTAGCAGCTTCACCAATAATAATCAAATAATTGAGCATTCCATAACGATAGGTCTCATCATGAGCATACTTATTCTCACTAAAATCTCGATCAATTTTATCGAGAATAGTTAATATATCTTCTACTCTTTCTCGATCATGTCGCATATAGGTATTGCCTCCAGAAGAACATGTTCTTTAAGTCTTGATTTTAAAGAAGATGCTGTTCCTAGATCAACTTCCATCCCCAATAAGTCCTCCAAATCAACTAATAAACCACCAGGAAACCAAGCTGATCTTTTTTCTTTTGGTCCTTTATCGATCAAAAAATCTATATCACTATTCTTATGAAAATCCTTCCTTGCAACTGAGCCAAAAAGACGAATGTTTTCAGCACCATGCTTATCAGCCAACTTAAGAATGTCAGGAGCTTTCTTTTGGACTAAGCGATAAAGATCCATAAACTTATTGTACCAAAGTACCAACTTCAAGCCCTGTTACGATATCTCTTACAGCACCTGGTCGAGCAAAATCAAAAACCGAAATTGGAATATGTTTATCTCGACAAAGCGCAATTGCAGAAGTATCCAATACCTTCAGGTTGCGAATGATCAAATCTTGATGCGTTAGCGTATTGATTTTTTTGGCATTAGGATTCTCTCTTGGATCAGAATCATAAATACCATCGACACCATTTTTGGCTGTCATCATCAAATCACAATCCATCTCAGAAGCTCTCAAAGCTGCTGCTGTATCCGTTGTAAAAAATGGATTACCGATACCACCACCAAAAATTACCACTCTACCTTTGGAAAGATGGCGCTGCGCGCGTCTACGAATATATGGTTCAGCAATAGAATTCATGGTAATTGCTGTTTGTACTCGAGTTGCGACTCCACGCTTTTCAAGTACACCCTGCAGCACCAAAGCATTCATGATAGTGGCAAGCATACCGACATAGTCAGCTGCAGCTCTATCCATACCTAGCTCAGTAGATTTTTGTAAACCTCTAAAAATATTGCCGCCACCAACAACAACACAAACCTGAACTCCAAGTGTGGTTACCATTGAGATTTCTTCAGCGATACGATCAACAATTTCGGTTGCAATCCCCAAAGAGCCTTCTCCGCACAAAGCTTCTCCGCTTAATTTAAGTAGTATTCGTTTGTATTTAACTTCCATGCGTGGGTTTATTATAGCAATTTACCTGGAAGCAGGCTGCTTGAGGTCGCTGCCGCTCCCGGTTGCGTTCGCCTCTGGCTCTCTGGTTGCGGAGCTTTAGCTCCTGCCTCTTTTAATGTTATTCACTGTAAGAAGCAGCATAGAACGGTTGTGGCATAACACCAGAAATTCATGGAAAAGTCAAGTCCCGTTCTGGACTCGAAGAGTCCTTGAGCGCAACCAGTCCTAGCTTTGCTAGGACGCAACCAGTCGCACAGAGTGCGACGCAACCGCTCGCGAAGCGAGCACTATACTTGACTCAAATAGCCTTCTAATTTCTCAAACTTCGTCGGTTCACGCAATTTCTTCATCGCTTTGAATTCGATCTGACGAACACGTTCACGAGTGATATTAAAAATGCGACCAACTTGTTCTAGAGTACGGGCTTGTCCATCCTCAAGACCATATCTGAGCTTGAG
>JABHOV010000080.1 GCA_018695135.1 Candidatus Melainabacteria bacterium
ACTGTCTTTGTCTATAACATCAAGTATATCTTTGATGACTTGGTGATTAGTTCCTGCTTCTGCAGCTCCTGCTCCAGAATTATTCTTGCGTGTCTCTAGTAGGTCTTTGATTTTTACCCTGTCTTCTTTTGTTGGATTGTTAATTACTGGGCTTTCTTTGCGTGGTCCAGGTTTGACTTTGGGGACTCGTGGCTTGCCCGGTTTGGCTCTTGGTGTTGGAAGAAATATAGGACTAGGGTCCTGACTAGGATCTGGACTAGTAGGATCGAGATCCGGCTCTAAAAGTGGTGGAGGCAGAAAGCTAGGAGTCTCGGGGACTGGATCTGGAGGACCAGGTCTAGGTGGATCAATATGATTAATGGCTTGTACTAGGATTGAATCACGAGTGCCGTCAAGGGGAGTACCATCAGCTTGATAAGCTTGGCTTTCCAGGTATATTCCGCCTGCTTTTTCTGTATAGAAATAACTCTTCACATCCACTATGCCATCTTCATCAATGTCTACTGCACCAATACCAAAATTGTCGGGATCAACTTTATCGCTTGGAGAGCTAATGTTCCATGAGTTGAGTAGGGCTCCATCAAAATTTATGACTGCCGCTTTGATTGTATTTGAATCATTTGATAAATAGCTAAGAAGTATTTGTTCGGGTTCAGCTCCTTCTGTAGCAGAGGAGGCAGTTAAGATGATTCTTTGATTTGAATCATTTGCTTGGCAACTTATATCGAAAGCTAGATTTATGATACGTGGTGTTTGGTTTTGAAGACCAGTGATTGAGAGTGTGTTAGTTACGCTTGTGCCGCTAGAGTTGCTGAAACAATTACTTGTAGTTACTGAGCTGCTTTCTGTTAAATTCTCTATTGGTTGAGCTGTTTCATAAGGCTTGTTTTCTGACCAATCTCTAACGAAGTCGAATGAGATTGCAAGGTTCTGGTCGACAACATAGTCTGGTCTGTTTTCGATGTTAGTTAATTCATCATAAAACAAACGAGCTTTGCGATATGCTAGTTGCCCATTATAGAGCTTATCTGTGATTAAATTGGGGTCAATCTGAACTTTGCCTCTGTTAACTTCGCTGATGATTGTCGCTACAGCTGGAATAATACCTCTATACTTAGCTTTGATAATCTGTTCTCTGGTTAATGCTATCAGCTCTTCATTTGTACTAGTTGCAAGGAGTGGTGTCAGAGCATTGATTTCAGCTGAGTTTGCAGTGATAAGATTATTAACAGTTGTTCGTGTAATATTTTTATTTGGATCTCCTGTGAAATCAACTAGGCTATATGGGTTTTGAGGTAGAGCTCTAGACTTGAATGATTCAATGAGTGCCAAATATTCGTCCTTGGTCTCTCCATCAACAAGATATCCTCTTGCTAAGGTTTTTGAGCCTTCAATTAGTTTAGTAAAGTTATTTTCGTCTCTAACAACATCGGGTATAAATTCTGAAACTGGAATGAGTTGGTGTAGTATCTGATTCATGAAGAATGCGATTGCCTTCTCATTACTTTTTTCTGCGTTTGTTTCATCATTGTTAGCTAAGTACTGAGCAGTTCTCAAACGCCTACGTGCAGCTCTATATCGTGGTGCATAAGATGCATTTATCTTTCTTACTGCATTGTTAGCAATAAAGATTCTATATGACATCTTTCTTTTATAGTTTATTTGGCTAGCTATTTGGAGAGCTAATTCGCTGGTAATAGCTGCTTTGTCTAAATTAGTTTCTATCTCTGGATCAGGATCAGGTTCTGGCTCAGATTCAATCGTGAAATCACTAGTGCGGAATGCTCCACATTCACTATTGAAGCAAGCTTGAACTTTAAACTGATAATTAGCAGGACTAAGGTTTATCACTATATTAGTTGTTCCAGTCTCGTCTGCTACTAGAGGGGCTTGCGGGCCTGTATTTCCATTACGTTCAATAACTTGATAATTGTAAGTGATTCCCGTTCCAAGGTTAGACCATTCAAAGTCTATATCACCAGTTATTGTTGAAATGCTGGTATCCGGAGATATTATTTCTGGCACTTTATTAAACTTGCTAATTGTAAATGATCCAAGATTAGAGAATTCACAACTATTAAACCTATCGCAAGCCCCTACACTCCAGATGTGGCTTTTATTGTCTAATATTTCAGTTGACTGAAAGCTAGTTGCAGTACCTTCATACTTAACTCTGCCATCAATAAATAATCTATATGAGCCTCCATTAGCAGGATCGATATTGCCTCCTAACCAACGAAATCCTGGACTTTTAGTCATAATAAAATCAGTACCATTGGCAGGGAATAGAAGTCTTGGTTTTGTAACTGGATTAGCTGCTTGTTCAAGTTCATCGACTACTCGCTGAACTGCTCTTGCGACATTGAGTCTTGGTCCAATTGGCCGGTCTGTCTCTATAAGATCAGCTTCGCCTACTAAAACATCAGCTTCCTCTACTAATATATTTCTGACTTCTTCTGGACTTAGCTCGGGGTTTGCTGCAAGGATGAGCGCTGCTGCTCCAGCTACATGCGGCGCTGCCATAGAAGTGCCACCGATACTTTTATATTGGTTACTGGTATTTGGTCTATTAAAAAATTGATCGATACTGAGGTATAGAGTTTCATCACTAGCACTAGGATTAAAGTTTCTCGTATTATTAAATACAGAATTGATTCTTCCCGAGGTGAAATTGAAAATACGGTGTTCGTATCTTGTCTGAGTACTTGAATTTAACGATAAGATATTGTCGATAAGTAATGTATCATCTCGGATTTGTCTAACATAATTTGCATCGGCACCTGGATTGACATTAAAAGCCAAGTTGTCATTTGCTCTTGCTGGGTTATCTGCTCCACCAGGAGCGGCAATATCTACAGAAGTTCCAAAATTGGAAAAAGAAGCTCTGGTTTCATGTTCAGTACTAGCCCCAACTGTAATCATTTCTGGAATTGCTGCTGGTATTTGTGTATTAGCATCTCTATTGCCATTGCCAGCTGAGACTACGACTGTAATTCCGGCTTCAACAGCTGCTTGCCATCTATCAATTCTGCGAAACTCTGAAATAAAGGTATCTGTAGTTAAAGAGTCGAACTGTGGTTGTCTACT
>JABHOV010000072.1 GCA_018695135.1 Candidatus Melainabacteria bacterium
GTCGATTGTCTATGGTTTATTTCCAAGTTTTATCAACAACATTTATGAGGCGCAACTAGATACTTTGGCTTACTTTAGTTCCAAGTTTGTAATTTCATGATATATATTTGGACACTTGCAATAATTCTTTCAACAAGCTTGCTTGGTGCTCAAGCTTATTATAAAAGAGTTTCAGGGCAGGACCTTAGACGTAGTTACAGCTATGAGCAAGAAAGTGACAACCGTGCATATATTGATAGAATCAAACCAAGAATAAGTGACAAATGGGATCCCCTCAAATCAAGAAGACCACTCAAGACTGTTTACTATGTGACAGTGCAACCAAGTGGCCACATTACTGATATTGAACGAAAATATTCTAGCGGTAATAGATTCTATGACAAAAGCTGCAAACAAGCATTGATGTCAGCTTCTCCATTTAAGAAACCAGACCATATAAGGAGAGTCGCTATCATGTTCGAATCACACAAAACCAAAGATATAAACCCAGTAACTAGCGCGACTAGTGCGATGGCTAAGCCGTTCAGGATGCTATTTTAAGAAGACGGATCATCAGATCGCGTCGTAGCGTAGCGAAGACAAATGCTATAATTAATAAATGCGCAGTCTATTATTGTTTGTTTTATTGATTTCATGCCCTCTTGCCCATGCCGGAGTTAAAAAAAACCTAAGCGCAATTATTTCAGACCGTAATATGAGTCAAGCAGAATACAAAACACTTGAAACTTTTGCGACTGGCTTGGGCAAAGATATAAACAAAAACTGGTTTCCAGCAGATTATCCCAATAATAATCTCAGGACGGTAGTCAAAATTCAATTCATTCCAGATGGTGTGCATCACTATGAATTTATGGAAAGGTCAAATAATCCAAGCTTTGATGACTCTTGCTATATGGCAGTTAATCGTAGTCTCAATGGTCTTGGCTACCCGCATGTCACGACTATCGAATATCTTTTTGAATATAATAACAAAAAAACTCAAATCCCTAGGGAGGTCGGGCGCTGGCCAGCTCAGTTTGGCATAGGCTATCTCAGCAAGAAACTCGGAATAAATCATTTTGTCAACATCCCAATCTACTAACCAATTAAATAACCCTGCTGCAACTAAATGCGATGTCACTGAGCCTTCAGATGCAAGGCTTGCGAATAATTTGCAGGCTGAGTTGGCTGAGCCGCCAATGATGACTGAAAATTCTGAGCGTAACGCAGCAGATGAGGTTCAGAGGCTTCGCATTTCACATAGCCCAGATTCTGATGACGCTTTTATGTTCTACGCTATCAAGTTTGGCAAAGTAGACTTGCACGGATATGAGTTTGAAATCACCAGTGATGAGATTGATGTATTAAATCAACAAGCGATGGTCATTGCCAGTGAAACAATCAAAGCTAATGACCGACCGGATATCTTCGCAGTTAGTTTCCACGCATATCACTACATCCAAGAACAATTCAAGATTCTTAGAGCTGGCGCTTCGATGGCAGGCAAGGATTACGGACCGAGACTTGTCTCACTCAAAGAACTTCAAACTGACACTCCCACCATTGCAGTACCAGGTGAATACACCAGTGCGTTTCTCGTCTTGCAAAAATATTTAGAATTAAATCAACCAAAAATCAAACCACAATATCAATTTTGTTCATATAACGAAGTCTTTGACCTACTAGAATCCAATCAAGTAAACGCTTCACTTTTGATACACGAATCACAACTCAAATACCAAGAGCATGATTGCCAACTAATTGTTGACCTTGGCAAATGGTGGTTTGAAAAATATCAATTGCAAATGCCACTTGGATGCAACGTAATCAACCGTGACCTCGGTGAAGAAACTATCCGAGCAATTGATTCAATACTTCAAGAATCAATTCAATGGGGACTCGATAACTTTGAAGAAGTACTTGACTACTCGCGCAGATTTGCAAATAATGACTTAGATGATGAGGCTGCCAAAAGATACATTAATATGTACGTAAACCAATCGACAGTAGCTCTTACAGAAGATGACCTTAAGTCTATAGATATATTGTTGAGTTATAAGAACTAAGCTATTTGCTTATACAGCCATGAATCTCGGTGGCTGAACAGTAGTACCACGTGTATCATAATCAAGATCAGACTTCTCAGCTATTGCCCTAAAGCCGTTGACTGCTTTAGGCTTATCAGCTTCTTTTTCAATAGGTTCAGGGGCAACCGGTTCATCACTAAATTTATCTGCTTTTGGTGCAGTAGTTTTGTCAGCTGGCGGAGATGCTGGTACATATGCAATTTTATCAGCTCTCAATTCCCCAGTCCCAGTAGTTCCTTGATTAGACTCAGCAATTATATTCTGAATAATCTCTGCTCTTGGTTTTGTTTTATACATATCAATAACCATTTCAACATCATCATTCTTCGGTCTTTGACCAGTGATCTGTTCTTGTATCGCAGAAAAAACAACTTCTGCTTGATCACTAGAAACTATTTTAAGTAATTCTTGAGTCATGGCTACTTTAAGTTCAAGTGGGTTAGTGATTGTCATTTCAAGCTCAGCTTCTTTATCACGAAGAGCATTCAACTGCTCTGGTTGAAGCTCCTCTTCTATAATTTGTTTTGCTTCAGTTATAAAACCTGGTTGTGAAATAAAATCATTAATTAGATCATCAACTCTTTGTTCTGCTGCTGGATTTGATTTTGCAAGTAACCATCCATCATGCCTAGCATTTTCGGCTCTATCAGCTTTTGTAGGACTTACTATTTCTGTATCAAATTCTGGTACTTCATGATCGTTAAATGCTCTAGTTGGAACTTGTCTACTAATTGCTGCTAATGATGTACTCATGCTCCAATATTAACATTGCTAGTAACTAAGTCCTTAAGAGCTAGATAAAATATGCTTAAGCTTGCTGTAGCGACTTAAAATAATCAATACTCATCTCCAGCCCTTGTTCAAGTTCAATCTTGGGCTGCCAGTCAAGCAACTGCTTGGCTCTTGAAATATCTGGCTTGCGTCGCTTAGGATCATCCTCTGTAAGTGCTTCAAACTTGAGCTGGCAACTAGATGAGACTATTGCTTGGATCTTATCGGCAAGTTCAAGCATGGTAAATTCATGAGGATTACCAAGGTTGACAGGCTCATGGAAATCTACTGACATCAAGCGCACAATGCCTTCAATCAAATCATCGACATACTGGAAACTACGAGTCTGTGAGCCATCACCAAATACGGTTATATCTTTACCTGCAAGTGCCTGGGATAAGAAACTACAAACAACTCTACCGTCATCAACTCTCATGCGCGGACCGTAAGTATTAAAGATACGAATAATTCTGGTGTCAATATTATGCTCACGGTAATAAGCCATAGTGATGGCTTCAGCAAAACGTTTGGACTCATCATAAACGGCACGAGGTCCAATTGGATTTACATTACCAAAATAGCTTTCTGGTTGCGGGTGCACTAAAGGGTCACCATAAACCTCAGAGGTACTAGCCAAAAAGAATTTGGCGTTTTTTTCTCGAGCCAAACCCAGAGCGTTGTGGGTGCCCAATGAACCTACCTTGAGAATTGGAATAGCAAGCTTCTTGAAATCAACTGGAGAAGCTGGACTAGCAAAATGCATAACCCAATCTAGATCTTCCTCAATAGAAATAAACTCAGAAACATTGTGATTAACGAACTTGAAGCCAGGTACTTTGAGTAAGTGCTCAATATTGGCTGTTCTTCCCGTAACTAAATTATCAAGCACAATGATCTTGTTGCCATCTTTGATAAGTCGATCAGCAAGATGTGATCCTATAAAACCGGCTCCGCCAGTGATTAGGATGGTTTGGTTCATGCTCTTCCCATTCCAATATAAGTAAAACCAAGCTCTCTCATCTTAGATGGTGAGTATTGATTACGTCCATCAATAAAGAGATTGCCGTTCATTCTAGAAAGAATATCTTTCATATCAAGATCAAGGTATTCTTGCCACTCAGTCACAAGGATCAAAGCATCAAGTCCCTCGGCAAGCTCACTTGCATTGTTAACATAACTAAGTTCAAAACCTGGATTTTGTACTTTGCAATTCTCAATTGCGATAGGATCTGTTGCTACAACTCTAGCTCCAAGCTTGATTAAGGCTGCTGCAATATCAAGAGCCGGCGCATCACGTAGATCATCTGTGTTTGGTTTAAAAGCGATTCCCAGTAATCCGATTTTTTTTCCTTTGATGATTTTCAAATGCTCTTGTAATCTCTTGATTACCAAATCACGCTGCGCGTAGTTTATCTTTTTGGTTGCTTTGAGCATCTCAGGATTATAATTATATTCTTCAGCAATCTTGATCAAAGCATCTACATCCTTACCAAAACAACTTCCGCCCCAACCAATTCCGGCATTGAGGAAACGATGACCAATACGCTCATCACTACCAATACCTTTCATCACTTCAAGAACATCAGCTCCAACAAGGTCACAGATATTGGCCATTTGGTTAGCAAAACTGATTTTGCAGGCAAGAAAAGCATTAGCACTATATTTAATCATTTCAGCGCTTGTGATATCAGTAGAAATCACTTCTACTTTGCCAAAATTCTCTAATCTCGGACAAAAATCCGGCGCTACAAATTCTTGTTCACTTAAAACACGATAAAGTCCTTTGAGTTTATTTGCAACTTCTTGATTATCAGAACCAACAACGATTCTATCAGGATATAAAGTATCAGCAATCGCAGAACCTTCTCTCAAAAACTCAGGATTGGAAGCAACTGAAAAATTTAATTTGGTTAAAGTACTTGTATGTTTACTGGCATCACTAGCACGTAGAGCAATTCCATTCTCAACAAGCATTGCAACCCAATTACCAGAACCAACAGGGACAGTTGACTTATTGATTACAATAGCTCCATCTTGCATATATTGACCGATAGTTTCAGCAGCAGATTTG
Source organism: Candidatus Melainabacteria bacterium (assembly GCA_018695135.1). Taxonomy (GTDB): domain Bacteria; phylum Cyanobacteriota; class Vampirovibrionia; order LMEP-6097; family LMEP-6097; genus JABHOV01. Next base: position 4,909 of record JABHOV010000072.1, read on the forward strand.
AGGTATTCAAGATTGGGCTCACCGTTAGCTTGAGGAGGGGTTCCAACAGCAATAAATATAAACTCACCGTGTGAGATTACTTCTTTAGCATCAGTAGAAAAAATCGGGTATTTGTTTTTTGCTTTGCAAGCTATTAATAATTCTTCTAAATGAGGTTCATAAATCGGTACTTTACCTTGTTTAAGGTCTTCGATTCTTTTTTCATTGATATCTAGGCAAGCTACATCATGTCCAAGGAACGCAAAACACGTCGCTGTTACCAAACCTACATAGCCTGTGCCTATTACACTTACACGCATAGAGCATAATATATCACAGAATTGGGAGCCGGGGCTGAGTTATAAGCTCCGAGAAGCGCCATTTATCCTATGAAATTCATGCTTCTGATGTTTACGCTGTTTTGTTGGTTTTTCTTAATAACTGTAGTTTGTGGCTTAGCTACCATTTTGCGTAGCTTCACTTTAGTTACAATCGTTTCATTTGAAGAAGAAACAACTACTGCGTCAACAACATCATAATTAATTTTAATTTTGTGTTCTTTTATCATATTTATCCTGATACTTGACTTGATAAACCATAGTTAGTTGGATCAACTAACTGACCAAGTGGTATCGCATCCGATCCCGATCCTAATCCAGATCCAGATCCTGATCCTGATCCTGGATTACGAAGTCTAGTAATCGTATGGTTGCCTGTTCTACCAGCAACTGCACGACCGGACCCACCTCCTGTGACCCCACGGTTTCGTCGACCTCCCTCGGCTTGAGTTTGAACTGGACGTGTTCCAAGTATGTTCGAACTGTTTGAGCCTGCTTCCGCACTTAAATTTATATAAAATAGATTGAGTTCATTGTCTCCACTATTGAGACTAATGCCATCTACACCAAAAATCTCTTGCATCTCAGCGAGTAGTGGTGAATCACTTTGCATTGCAATTATATTTGAACCATCTGCTGCAATTTCTATTGAATCATTATTTGCAGGGCGTGTATCAGTCAAAGCGGTGCCTCTAGCGCCCATCATGTATCTTGCCATAAAGTCTATATCATATACGTCAACAGGGTTTGTCGGGTTTGCTACATTGTCAATTTTGTCAAAAGTACCAGTACCATCGATATCATAAATTCCTCTAGTAAATCCTTCTGCAAGCTTGGCTTCAATTTCAGCTTGAGATTTAGTTGCACCGTTCATATCGATATCAGTAAACAAATCAGCACCGCGGGCACCTTTATTATAACGATGAATCAAAAGTAAATCAGTTTCTGGTTTAGCACTACCAGTGCCAGTCAAATCCAAGAAACCTTGTTGGTTGACATGATTCATGTAATCATTTAATTGCTTGCCATATGGTCTTTCAGCTAAAACAAATGGATCAGGCTTTCTATCAGTAGAAATCAAAACAGGATTGGCAATATCACTTATGTCACTTACCGTAGTGATCCTAAAGCCTTGTTCATCAGTAACTGACTTAGTTTCAAGGGTTCTACTAGATGCTGTAGAGTCAGCAGCTGTAGTTGTGATAGTTGACTGGTAGCCACTAGTGAATCCAGCATCATAACCAGTACTTGTGTTTGCAAGAGCTTGATGAGTTTGTGTTTCTGATGAACCATCTGCAAAGTTGGTACTTGAGTTAAACAACTGTCTACCATTGTCATTAGTGACGTTGGTAGCTGTTAGAGTTGAGTTAGAAATATGAATTGGATTTTGTGGGTCAGTGGTATCAAGAGTAGTGGCACTAAGCACACCTTCAGCAATTGGATTAATCAAAACAGAAATAGTAGATGATGATTGAGCTGTTCCGTTTGCATCAAACTCTGTTGTTGCAACTCTGTGACCACCTGGTTTACCATCAGCTCCCTTAGGGAAAAATGCAAATGATGATTCACGACTAGTACCGTCTGCTCTATCAAGTACTTCAAGCAATTGACCTTGGTCATTAAATCCAGTTTCTAATAAAGAGGAGTCTGCAAAATTGACTGTTGTAAATGGGCTTGGAAGATCATAATTTGGCAAGCCTAATAGTGGGCTAGGCTGGTTTGCACGAGGCGATTGATTGCCTTGAGCGGCATAGTTAGTATTGTTGTTTCTTCTAGTAGAGTTGGATCCTCTAGCAGAGTTGGATCCTCTACGTAGAGCTGAACTGCCATTTACAGACGCAAGTCTTGAATTAGCTCCGCCGCCACGCTGCATTCCGGTTCTTGCACTATTAATAGAATCTTGTGCGCGTAGTCTACGCTTGATAACTTGGTTATTATCGACTGTGTTAGGACGCTGCGTAGGGCTAGCGCTAGTTAATATATTTAAATTGGTTATATTATTTGCCATATGTCCCTCTACGTGTCCCTCAACAAATACATAGAAGCATCTCCAGGTTAACGATCAGTTATAATGAGAAAAGCAATGACAGATATAGTAATTATTGATTATAAAAACGGCGGAAACCTCTTTAGTGTCAATAATTCACTTGAATCCATAGGTGCAAATACCCAGCTTAGTTCAGATCCCAAAGTAATTGAATCAGCAAGCAAAATCGTCTTCCCAGGAGTAGGTAGTTTCGCTAAAGCAATCACCAGCCTCAAAGATCTTGGGATTTACGATGTTTTGATCAAAAAGATCCAAGATGATATTCCGGTATTGGCTGTTTGTGTGGGAATGCAAGCTTTGTTTCAATCTTCTACTGAAACAGCGGGAATAGGCAATGGCGTGAAGGGAATGGGGATTATTCCAGCTGAAGTTACCAAGTTTGATCAAAAGCCTGGAATTAAAATCCCGCATATGGGTTGGAACGCCGTTCACAATCACAATCCTGAAAATCCATTATTTAAAGGGATTCCGCAAGATTCTCATTTCTATTTTGTCCATAGTTATAGGGTTGATGATCAGGAATTAGAGGGATATTCAAAAGCAACGACAGATTACGGAGAGCAGTTTATAAGTCATGTATGGAATGGGCGTAATTTATTTGCTTGTCAGTTTCACCCAGAAAAGAGTGCTAAAGTGGGTTTGCAATTGTTAGAGAATTTTATGCGGCTCTAAATATCCAAATCTTCAACATCAAATTCAACAAAGTCAATACCCATATCATTGATACAATTACGCATCATTTCTGCCATTTCCATGTCTCTGGCTTGCTTTCTATAAGCTGGTTCTAGGTAAAGCTCCTTGATGATTGCTTTGGTTTTAGTTTTGCGCTTGGGGTTGTTAGCGTCAAGTGGGGCAATTTGCATATAAGCAAATCCAAAAATCTCTTCAACTGTCTCAAAGACAATCACTCGATAGGTTCTAGTTTTAATTAATTTAAAAACATATTCACTCCACTTGAGACCGGATTTTGTTGATTCATCAGTCCAATGACTATTGCCACGCATCTGTTGGATCATCGTGAGATTAGCCCAAAGCTCAGCTACTCTATCCTTGTCATACTTAGACTCAAGAGCTCTGACGTTGTACTTAGAGGCTAGTTCTGAACTAGCTTTACATATATCTCTAAGTTTTTTTTGTGTTTCACTTAACATTTATTTGACCCAGAAAAGACCTGTGCTTATATTGTCTTTAACATTATAGCAAACCTTTGCCATGACTATAAAAAGCAAGAATATGTCGCTACTTGAGTTAAGAGACGGTTAAATAGCCCAAAATGTTCTTAATCTGTTCATAAAGTGCAGCAGCACTTTATGAGGCTCTAGGGCTGTAAGGCTGTAAGGCTCTAAGGGGAAAGCCCCCTACAGCCTTACAGCCTTAGAGCTTTACCCCCTCCTTACCTCATCATCCACAAAGTCTGAAAATTTAGATTACTCAACATCGAAGAGATATTAAGATCAAGCATATCTTCAAGACCTGCTAGTTTATTCAGTTTCCAAGTCTCAACGAATTTAATGTCTTCAGCATCATAAGCAAATTGTTTCGTAAGAATGTCACGAGTAGCTTGCTGCGCGTCTGCATAAGTACCAAGTTCATCAACTAATGACTTTGCCAGAGCTTGACGTCCAGTGTAAACCAAGCCCTCAGCAATAGATTCAAGTTCTGTTCTATCTATAGAACGACCTGCTGAAACATCGTCAAGGAACTGATCATAACTATCAGCCAATAAAGCATCAAGTATTGTTTTTTCTTCTAAAGTCAATGGTCGTGTAGGAGAGCCAAGGTCTTTATACTTTCCGGCTTTGAAAGTTTGATCGACAATTCCTAATTTATCAAGTAGACCTTTGAAATTAAGTGAAGAACTGATTACACCAATACTTCCAGTAAGCGTACCTGGGTTAGCAACTATGTGGTCTGCTGCACTTGCGATATAGTAACAACCACTGGCACAAACATCACTCATGGAAACAATCACTGGTTTATTAACGGCTTTAAGTTTTTGCACTAGTTGATAAATCTCTTGACTCGCTGCAACCGTACCTCCTGGGCTATTCATGCGCAGTAAAACAGCTTTGGTTTTTTTATCTTCGATAGCTTTATTTAATTGATCTTTGACATAAGCGACATTGAGACTACTAGAAAAAGGACTTCGTGATTTAAAACTATCCATTATCATGCCTTCAAGCCCAATAACCGCAACTCGATCAGAACGAAGTTGACTTAGTATTTCAGACTTTGGATTGTCTTCTGAATTATTTTTCTTGATGAGATAAAGACCAAGAACCAAACTTAATAAGCAAAAAACAATTAGACTTGCTGCAATAATTGACTCTTTGACTTTAGTTGAACTGTACATGTTTATTAGATTCTTAGTGTTTGCAGGATACCTACCATAGATTATAGCTTAGAAACTGCAGCAATCAAGTCAATGAAAATAGACAAAAGCACCAGTTGTTGCTAGAGTTATAAACGATGATAGAAGACAAAATCAGAGCAATGGTTTTAGCAGCAGGAGTTGGCTCACGCTTAAAGCCTTTAAGCGATCAAATACCTAAACCACTTATCAAAGTTGGCGGTAGAACAGTGATGGATCATATTGTGCTACTACTTAAAAGTCATGGTATTACTGACATTATTTCAAACACCCATTATCTCGCTGATAAGATTCAAGACCATTTCAAAAATGCCAAAGCAGAACATGGCATTGACATTCAATTTATCTACGAAGAAAAACTAACTGGCGTTGCAGGTGGTATAAAGCGTTGTGAGGATTTCTTGAAACAATCTACAGCTTGTATAATCATGGGAGACGCTCTCACTGACATCAATCTAACAAGAATCTATCAAGAGCACAAAGCAGCCGTAGCCAAGCATAATTGCATTGCCACAATTGCACAAATGCAAGTGGAAGATAGTTCGCATTTTGGAGTAATAGTAACTGACTCACTATTGAATCCAGAAAGCGAAAGCCCAAACCGCATTGTCAAATTTCAGGAGAAACCCAAAGCAGAAGACGCGCTATCTAACTGGGCAAACACTGGTGTCTATTTCTTCGAACCACGTATCTATGATTTTATTCCTAGTGCTACTGAAGTTCCTGTATATGATGTTGCGCATGATTTGTTTCCAAAACTACTGGAACAAGGAGAGTATATTCAAGCAATATCAGTAGAGGATGATTGTTACTGGGCAGATCTTGGGACACCAGAACAATATCTACAAAGCTTGTGTGATTTAGCAACAAGCAAAATCAGACTAGACCTAGGTGAATCAATCAGCAGCAAAGCATATATTAGTAAAGATGCTGTCCTGGAAGGTAATAACGAAATTGGTGCAGGAGCTAAGATATTAGGCAATAGTCGAATCAAAAATTCTATAATCTGGGACAATATTGAGATTCCAGAAGGTTCTGTGATTGAAGACTCGATAATTGGTCCAAATTACAAGCTAGAAGCCTCAGAAGCTATAAGCAACAAAGTCTTAGCTAAGCTAGATTAAGGATTTTTAATCAAGATGCTTGATTTCAACTTGCTATTTATTGATCTAATATAGTAATATAATATATAGACACAAGAATCCCCCCCGCTATGGGTTTCGATCTATAGCGGTTGTGTCTACTTTTTAAACATCAAAAGCCTCCTGAAAAGCGGGCTTTTTTTTGTGCTCGCCACCCGTAGCTTAACCTTTAACAGTTTTGCAGATAAGATCCCACCCGCTGCGTGACATGCGCCACTTTTCAGATAAGTCACAGTTTAAACTCACAAGAAGAATTATATTTAAGCTATCACTTATCTGAAAAGAGGCGCATGTCACGCAGCGGGTGGGATCTTATCTGCAAAACTGTTAAAGGTTAAGCTACTGGTGGCTATAGTTAAGAAGCAATTAAGTGATTTTGTGTAAATACCTACGTGTTTAAGACTATATATACTCAGAATCGGGAGAGGGTTCGGATAAAATCCAAATGACACACAAGGTTCAATGATAGATAAAAATCACAACAATCCACTATCATCTCAAGTAGCCCCAATTAGCGAAGAAGCTGAAATGAAAGACTTTTTGATGGGACTTAAACTTAAGCTAAATAACAGCGAAACTGAAGAAGCAAGAAACCAAAGACCTCGCTTTGCCCAATCAAAGAAATCAGTTTCAAACAAGGTCATATTTGAACTTGATGAAACCGGAATCAAAGAAATTACCAAGACCTAGGATAGCCGTAATGGGAACAATGTTAAAGTAGACTTGAGAAAAGGACTCCACTAACATGAAAATCGGCATACCAAAAGAAATACTCCAAAACGAAAGTAGAGTCGCTATGACACCTGCTTGGGCAAGGACTCTAACTGAATTAGGACACGAAGTCTTAGTAGAAACCGGTGCAGGAATCGGTAGTAGTTTTCATGATGCTGATTATATTCAAAACGGTGCACAGATTCTTAGCACAGCAGAAGAAATTTTTACAACAGCTGATCTTATAACCAAAGTTAAACAACCTCTTGAGTCAGAAATCAAAATGCTCCGTGAAGGACAAATTATTTTCACCTACCTACACTTGGCTGCTGACCCAGGCTTGGTATCGGGACTTGAAGCAACAGGAGCTCACTGCATTGCATACGAAACAATTGAAGATCATCTTGGACGTTTACCGCTATTGTTGCCAATGTCAGAAATAGCTGGCAGAATGTCCGTGCAATTAGGAGCAAGATTCTTGGAAAGAGGAGAATCCTCTCTGGGAGGACATCCTGGTCGTGGAATACTTTTGAGCGGAGCCTCAGGTGTACCGCAAGCCACTGTCACAATTCTTGGAGCTGGCATCGTTGGTAACGCAGCACTCAAGATTGCAGTTGGTATGGGAGCTTACGTACATATCTTTGACAAAAATATTCATGCACTTGGCAAGATCGATGAAATATTTGGTAGTAGAGTTACAACAATCTATAGTACATCAGCGTCTATTGAAGAGGCTGTACTCAAGTCTGATCTAGTAATTGGAGCAGCTTTAATTTCTGGCAAAAAAGCACCAATGCTTGTTACTGAAGATATGGTACGCAAAATGCGTTATGGCTCTGTGATAGTTGATGTAGCTGTAGATCAAGGTGGCTGCATAGAAACAAGTGAAGTAACCAGGCACGATGAACCAATTAAAATCAAACACGATGTGCTGCACTACGGTGTTGCCAATATGCCTGGCGCAGTGCCCAACACCAGCACTCATGCACTTTGTAATTCAACTATGCCTTATTTAATTAGGCTCGCTGAGAAAGGCATGCAAGCACTTGAAGAAGACCCTGGCTTCAAAAAGGGACTCAATATCTCAAGAGGCAAACTACTTATAGAGTTGAGCTAAGTCCGTAAGTATTGAGAAAATAAAAGATGTCAAAACAAGAAATACTAACAGGAGCTGAACTTATATCCAGAGCGGCAATGGATTCAGGAGTAGATTTTTTTGCTGGTTATCCCATCACACCCGCTTCAAGTATATATTCAAGCATGCTCAGCAAGTTGCAAGCCCAAGGCAAACTAGCGATTGGTACTAGTGATGAAATTTCTGCTATCTGCATGTGCATCGGAGCAAGTATGCGCGGCGCCAAAGCAATGACTGCAAGCTCTGCACCTGGAATCTCACTGATGGTAGAAAATATCGGTTATGCTTTTGCCACAGAAACCCCTCTCTTGATCGTACATGGTCAAAGACTTGGTCCCAGCACTGGAGCAGCTACTCAATCTGCTGAAGGTGATATTAGTTTTGTACAACATCTTATTTCTGGTGGTTATGAGATTCCGGTCTTTGCTCCAAGCTCAATTCTCAATTGCTACGAAACCACAATCAATGCAATCAATTGTTCAGAGAAATATCGCTGCCCGGTAATTCTATTAACAGAAAAAGATATCATTATGTCATCGACAAATATCAGTGTAGACACACTTGATGAGATTAAAGCAAGATCTACAATTGTACATCGCAAACAAAGAAGTCCTGATAACGATAAGCCTTTTAAAACATACGACTTCAATAGATTAGAAGAAGTACCAGAGTTTTTAGCAACAGGACTCGGACTAGATGATCGTGTTGTCGCAACAGCTTCAACCCATGACAAAGCTGGACGCTTGCTCAAAAACTCATCAGAGGTTTTTGAAGTAATAGAACATCTCGCTGCCAAAATCCAAGCAAACAAAGATGAGTTTAGTTCTTATCAATTAGACAAACAAGCTGGAGCCACAGTAGCCATTATTAGTTTCCTTGCTTCTGATCTTTCAGCACGAGAAGCTGTTATTAAACTCAGAGAAGCAGGTCAGAAAATAAATCACTTGACTTTGTCTAGCTTGTTTCCAGTGCCAGAAAAAGCCATCAAAGAAGCTATCCAAGGAGTTGATCGAATCCTCGTACCAGAGGTTAATATGCAAGGGCAGTATGCTGAAATTATTAGGCCCCTCCTTGGATCAAAGCAACTCATTAAAGTTAATTCAATTGCAGACCTCATTGATCCTCAAGATATATGCGACGCATTTAGCAAATAGTCCAGGGGCTACTTGCCAAGTTCTAGCTTAATTATGGAAATAAGCCTTAATTTAGGCAATATATACGAGTAAAGCAGAGGGATTCATACGTTAAACCCAGTCCTACAGCCTCAAATTAAGGAAAATAGTCTATGGAGAGCTAGTTTCTCTCTATAATGATGCAAAGAAAAGCACTAATCTATATATTGCTTTTATTAGTTACGTTTTGCCCTAACAGGTCAAGCGCGACTGATAGTGGTAGTGGTTTTGATTATTTTACAGGCAATGTCGGAATCAAAAGAATTAGTCCACTAAGTATTTTAGATGTAAACGGAAGCGTATTCATAAGTAGCGGACTTAGTTTGTATAGGACTACTGTTAGTACTGGCACCATAGAAGCAACCAAGTTCTGTACTGGGGATGGTGAAACTAATTGCATAACTGATTTTTCAATACTAGGTGGTGGTAATGGAGCCAACTTTATTGATGAACTTGGAGATGCCAAAGCTGGTACAACAGACGGTGCATCTATTTACCTTGGAACAAAAGCTGGTAACGGAGAAGACGCCAGTGCTACATACAGTGTAGGTATTGGCTACAAAGCACTTTTTGACAACAGTACAGGGGATACGAATAACGTCGCAGTTGGCTATGAAGCCTTAATGAACAATGATGCAGACAACAATACTGCAATAGGTTTTCAGACAGCCTACAGTAATACATCAGCGACGAATATAACAGCAGCGGGCTATCAAGCTCTTTACTTAAA
>JABHOV010000064.1 GCA_018695135.1 Candidatus Melainabacteria bacterium
CACATCATCCCCACAGTAGATTATCTAAAAAGCGGCGTATGTCACGCAGCGGGTGCGATCTTATCTGACAAAAAGTGAAAGGCTCAATGTGGGTGGCTATACCGAAGTAGTAAATTGTGCAGGTACCGTGATGGCAGCAGCTACTGGAGCTGCTAAGCGTGCTTTATAAGCCTTAGCATCAAAACTCGTATCAATTTCCTGTCCATCGACAACAATCTTGTCATCAACAATCACTTCATGGATATTTTTCAAGTCAATATGCTTAGCTATTGCATTCTGAATATCTGGCAATTGTATTCCTTCAATCATTGCTGGAATTTGTTTTACAAAATCAAGATCACGTCCTTTGAGGCGATTGTCTAATAAATGATCCGCGATTGCATCGTTATCTTCAAACTTGTCTTTAACATATGACTTTATAAAATTTTGCTTTGCCATATTCAACTCATCTTCAGTAATATCAGCAGGAAAATTACTCAAAACATTCTTTAATTGTTGAGCTAAGTTTTTACCATTACCCTTTTGACTAGCTGCTACAATCTGAAAAATTCCATCTGCATTCCTGTAATTACTAAAATAAGCATTTGCAGAATAAACATTACCTTGGCTTTCACGAATAGTTCTCATCAGTCGAGAAGAAAACGTTGCTCCACCAAGAATCTCCTTTGCCAAATACAATGCATAAAAATCAGGGTCAGTATTCTTCAGCTCAAGTTGCTGACCAAGAGTCACAAAAGACTGATCCTGAAGCGCTTTAAATTCATTACCTTCAAGCTCTTGCAGATCGGCACGATGTGCCCCGACCAATTCATTGCCTATATTACGGGCGGGTTGCTTAGACCAATCTTGCATTACTAACTGCAACTTGTTGAGATCATCTTGTTTCAAATCACCCGAACCAGCTATAACAAAGTTGGATTGTTTTATTCTTTCCCATAAATTCATCACATCAGCATAAGTTATTGAATCAACCATTTGCCATCTTTCAAGTTGTGAAGCCTGATGATGGTAATGACCAGCAGGGTAGACTTTATTCATCAATTGTGTTCTTGAAATCGCAGCGTGGTTTTCATTTTCTTCTTTAATACTGTTTTTAATGCCAGCCTTAATATTGACAAACTTTTCTGAATCAAGCCGAGTACCAAGAATCATCTCTTTAAATAATTCAAGTGTCTTAGCTAAATTATCAGCAATAGAAACAGTACTAATATTGAAACCTACTCCTTCATGTCCAATATTAAAATCCACTCCAGCACCAAGATCTTCTAACCTTTCAAAGACTTGGTCTTTATCCTGACTCATTGTCCCTGATTGAAAAAACAGAGAAGTTAAAACCTGAGCGGTATACATATCTTTATTACTTAATGGCTGCCTAGGGCTTTCCATTCTAATAGCAACCTTCGGGAGTCTATGATTTTCATTTAATATCACTTGTCCACTATCTTGAACTTTCAAATCCGGGAGCGTAACTTGCTTATCACCAATAATAGCCTTGGTCAAAGCTTCAAGTCGCTTGACTTCAAGTTCCTTGACATCCAAAGCCTTATCCAATATTGCTGGAGCCTTTTTCTCTTCCTTCTTTTCAGTTGGTTTAAGGTAGACCGTGTATTCATTATCATCAACAAGCACTGCATTAGCTACTCGTTTGATATCATCATTAGTAATTCCCTGAGCTATTTTAGTTGCATTAGCAGCTGAATGCCAGTCACCATACTGATCATACTCCATTGCTTGACTTGCTTGTGCGTTAGCATCTTCTTGTTTATGAATTTGCTCATAAAGAAATTCCTGCTTAATTTTTCTCAGTTCATCTTCATCCAACCCATTAGCTTTGACTTCTGCAAGAACTTTTTTCACTTCTGCTTTCAGCTCATCCAAATCAACTATTTTATCAACATGAACAATTATTAGATTGAGGCTATCTCCCTTACTTGGCAATGGTGAACAATCTAAGCCAATATTAATTTTTTTGGCTTCAGTTAATTTCTTTACCAAACGGCTCTTCGGTCCACGTTTAGAAAGTGCCTCAAGAATAAAAGACATTACAAAACAATCTTTTTCTGTATAATTTGGTCCTCTATATGCCAATGCTAATGCCTTACTGTCACCAGCCTTAAGAATAGTTTGTTCTCTATCTTTCGCTGGTGGACTTTGACTAGGTCTCTTTAGTATATCTATAGGCTTAGGTTTAACCTGTGCCGGTTTCTCTTTATTTGCAAAATAATTCAAGAGTAAATGCTCAAGCCTTTGAGGACTACCAATCTTGCCTGAAACGACAAGAGTTAAATTGCTTGGATCTTTATAATACTGATAAAAATCCTGCAATTTTTGTTTATCAATACTGGCTACTGATTCTTTTGTACCAATAACATTATTATTAGCAATAGAATTTGGGATAGTTAAATCCTTCATCGCATTGGCAATTAAATGACCAGTTCTATCGTTAATCATATCTATCTCAGAATTAATTAAGGATTTTTCTCGCTTAAGAACATCATCAATATCATTCAAATCAAGTTGATCCATTCTTTCAGATTCAACTTTCATCATCAACTCCAGCAAACTAGGATCAAGGCTAGCCCAATAAAATGTAAAATCACCACAAGTCCCCGCATTGTAGTCACTCTCTGCTTTAGCACCATGATATTCGTATAAATCCGTCATCTCGCCTTTCTTAAAACTAGAACTTGCAGCTCCTCCGCCTGCGATATGTTCAAGTGCATGAGCAGTACCAGGAATAGGATCCTGATTTGAACCAACTGAGTAAACAGAACTAAGATGTACTTTACTGGCAGTGTCATCTGGCACTAGTAATACCTTCATACCATTGTCCATCTTGAGTTCTATAATTCTTGGCATCGAGCCAGCGCCGCTGTCATCCACAAACTGGATGCGAGGAGAAGAGAATTGTTTAGAATCAAAACTACTATGTTCAAGATTCGAACTACTAGTATTGTTTGCAATTGCGTCTTTAATAAGTTGTGCTTGTGGATTTTGCGCAATCAACGCATCAAGCTTGAGCGGATTAGCTTGAGCCCAGGCTAATAATTCTTGTTGGTTTTTGGGCAATGCTGGAGCAGAAGCAACGGGCACTTGAGGAGTCGCTGGACTTACTGGAACGGCCTGCTCTACTGGCTTGGGAGCTGCAGCAAACCAACCTTTGACTTTATCTGTGATAGTGGATAATAAACCCATTGTTAAGCTCGTATCACATATATTTTAGCATATAGTATATACCAATAACACCGGGTGGTAACGGTGTAACATTTCGTTACATTGTTATCACCCGGTGTTGATAACGTAACGCTAATTCGTAGCCAGGATACCCCCTGTGGGTATACTAACTAGGAATTAGGTTGGTAATTTTAGCAAAAGTAGAGGCAGGATCATCTGCTTGAGTAATAGCACGTCCCATCACAATATAATCACAGCCATTGGCGAATGCTTCTTCAGGCGTGCTTATTCTTTTTTGGTCATCATTAGAATTAGTGACAAGTCTGACACCAGGACAAACAGTTAAAAACTCTTGACCTAGCTCTGCCTTGATTCTCGGAACCTCAAGAGGTGATGAAACAATTCCATCCAAACCAGCCGCTTTACAATTACTTGCTAATCTCAAAACAGCATCTTCAACACTACCAGCTATTCCAAGTTCATTATTCATCATCGCTTCATCAGTACTCGTCAACTGAGTAACACCAATGAGTTTGGCACTTGCGTTCTCTGATTTGAGTGCGTCATTAGCTCGACGCATCATTTCAATTCCACCACTTGCATGCACATTAAGAATATCAACCCCATATTTGGCAAGTGAGCGAATCGCACCAGCTGCAGTGTTGGGAATATCATGTACTTTAAGATCAAGGAAGACCTTAAGTCCTTTGTCTTTAAGATACTCAATCATCTCCGGACCTTCAGCATAAAACAGCTCCATACCTAATTTAACAAATGCAATTGAATCATCCTTGCCTAATTCGAACTTGTTTATAAAGCTCTCAACAACTTGCTTTGAGGGGAAGTCTAATGCGACTATTATTTTCTCATTCATATTATTTTCTCAAATCTCCAAGTGACTTAATTCCAAGTTCTTGCATTCTTGCTGGCAAGGCTTTGATTATCTCAGGACAGATCATTGGTTCAATAAAATTGGCAGTACCAACACCAACAGCAGTCGCTCCTGCAATTGCAAACTCAATTACATCATCAGCACAAGTCACCCCGCCCATTCCAATTATCGGTAACTTAACTTCATTACTAGTTTCATAAACCATTCTAATTGCAACTGGTTTAATAGCTGGACCAGAAAGTCCACCACTACCACGCGCCAAAATTGGTTTACGGGTTTTCAAGTCAATGCGCATTCCTAATAAAGTATTGATCAAACTCAATCCATCAGCCCCGCCACGCTCAGCAGCTTTTGCCATTGCAACTATATTAGTTACATTAGGCGAAAGCTTGACAAAGACAGGGACAGTAGAGACTCTCTTAACTTCACGAGTCAACGCTTCAAGTTCGTTTTCATTAGTACCAAAATGAATACCGTTATTGACATTAGGGCAGCTAACATTGAGTTCAATAGCATCTACATTGCCAACACGCGAAATCCTTTCAACAACAGTGCAGTAATCCTCAACGGTATTACCAACTACATTGACAAAAATCCTAGTGTCAAATGCTTCTAGAAACTTCAACTCTGAATCAATAATCTTGTCCAAGCCCGGATTTTGCAAACCAATAGAATTGAGC
>JABHOV010000062.1 GCA_018695135.1 Candidatus Melainabacteria bacterium
CAGTTGAAACAGGTGTGTTTGTTGATAATGCTTGATAGATATTACCAATATAAATGACAAGATTGTGTCTTGACTAGCTATAGTGATTCACATAAGATGATTAGCTCTTGTTTGAGCTGATCTTGTTTTGTTATGGTCGCTACAGCAACTAGCATTAAGCCTTTTGAGATGGAGCCTATTCTTTGGAATAAGGATCTTTCTTTGTCTTATCAACAGCCAAGTGAAGAATCTGGCTTATGGAGCAAGGCTAGAAATCTTGCTGAAATAGTTTGTTCTCGAGAATCTATTTTTAGATCTGCTCTGGATTTAACAGGTTGGGAAATTCCAGTGATTCTTGCAAATGCAATGAGAAATAAATATAGTTTTGCTGAAGCTGTTTTTCAGGGGACTTATGCCTTCTTGACAATGGTGATGGCTCCATATTTCACTAAATGGGTTGGGCACTTGGCTGGTAAATCCATAATGAAAGAAGATGAGCATAAAGATATAGATAAATATATGCTTTTTCAACTCAATGATCTTGATGATCAGCAGACTTTGAATACAGGTTTAGAGAGAATCAAAGAAGAGGAACCAGAAGATAGTCTTTTCTTGTCTCAGCTTTACTCAAAGAATCAGACGAAATCAGATTACTATCAAAATCAAGCCGAAGTACAGAAGTCATTTTTTAATAACTTAACTGTTGATGATTCTAAATTACAACGAATCAAGAAACTTAAAAGAGCAACGATACAAGGAGAAAGCTTTATTGAAGGTGGCCTTTGGGGTGGACTCTTTATGGCTAGTAGGTTGTTTAGGAAGTATGTTCTGAAACAAGACCGTTTTACTGGTACCAAAGCTTATGAGAGTGATGAAGAGAGTAAAAAGGGTACTGATTCAAGTAAAATGGCTTGGTGGCAATGGGCAGGTGTTCTAGGATCAATGATTTCTAGCCCAATTCTAAATCATTTTGTTTTAAACAAAGTTGAAGATAAGGAAGCAGTTGCTAAAAGTCCTTGGTTAAAAACAATCAAGAATCAATGGGATATGACTCATGGAGTCTTTCCTAAATTAGGTTTGATGGTTTCATTTTTGATGATGCCTGTTAATGCAGGGTGGTTATTCTCGGCGCAGGGTAAAAATGAATTGATAGAAGCTTTGATGATGATTGCTACCATGGTGCCGAGTTGGTGGTTTGGACACCGGATTACTAATGGGGTTTTGGCACAAAATGCAGACAAAAAACTTTCTGAGAAATTTGGTGTAGAAAGAGGTATTTTGGTTGAACCCGGAGACTTACATCAAGCGACTCCAGAGCCAGCTAAAATACAGCATGTCTTACGTAAAGTTCGCCATGATCCTAAATTAGAAAAAGAAGCTCGCGATGAACATGCCAAAGTACTTTACAAAGGATTTGCACTACATTCTTCAATGATTTTTGGTATAAAATTATTGATTAATCAGATTACTAAATGGCGTGTCGCAAAGTAAGTATTAAATTCCAGCGTCAAAGCTTTGTTTTTGATATAAAAGCTCTTGGATTTCTCTACGGTAATGATTTAGATCAATAAGTTCTCTTGGTCTAGGATCGCTGATACGCAAGTCAGCCTTGATCTCACCATGACTATACGGGCCGCTGTCTGGGCTGGCCATGACAATAATGCGGTCGGCAAGTAGCAAGGCTTCGTCAATACTGTGAGTCACAAAAACGATAGTTGTTTTAAGTTTGCTCCAGATTTCAATTATGAGTTCTTGCATGTTTGTACGTGTGTGATCATCGAGCGCACCAAAGGGTTCGTCCATTAACAGCAAGCTTGGTTCAACAGCAAGTGCTCTTGCGATTGCGACTCTTTGTTTCATACCACCAGAAAGTTGCGCGATAGTGTCTTGGGAATGATCTTGCAAGCCTACAAGTTTGAGGTATTTGGCTGCATGCATAAAGCGCTCTTCTTTATTATTGATTTTATATCGAAGTCCAAAGGCTACATTCTCTATGACATTCAACCAAGGGAATAATGCGTATTCTTGGAAAACCAGACTACGATTGATGTCTGGTCTAAGGATAGGTTCTTGGTCAAGGAGGATTTCACCGGAGCTTGGTTTTACAAAACCAGCGATCAAACCCAGTAGAGTACTTTTGCCACAACCGCTCGGACCCAAAAGACAAGTGAACTCATGATCATTGATTGTTAAATCGATGTCTTTAAGAATATATTGCCCTTTGTGTTTGGCACCAGCATATATTAATGATGCCTTGTTGACTTCCACTACCATTAAACTAGCCCCCATTTTTCGCGGACATTTTTTTCTATTGTTCTAAACAAAAGATTGTCACTAATGAAACCAAGGGCTGCAATAATTAAAATCATGGCAATGACTTGCGACATGTCAGCCAAGCTGCGACCGAGTTCTAGGCTTTGACCGATACCGATTCCTGAAACAAAGAGTTCGCCAGCAATAAGCGCTCTCCATGCAAAAGCCCAGCTTAATCTAAGACTGGTTACTAATTGAGGAATGATAGCTGGAAAAACAACTCTAATATAAAGGTCCAGGTGCTTAGAGCCAAGTGTTTGTGCTGCTCGAATTATTTCGCGAGGAATATTCATCACACCGCTGCGCACTCCAAGTGCGCAAGGAATAAATGCTTCAAGAATGACAATAAAGAGCACAGCAGTTTCTGAAATCCCAAACCAAAGTAATGCAAGTGGAACCCAGGCTACACTTGGGATTGATTGAAGTGCTGTTAATGACGCGCCAATCGTGGTGTCAAGAAAATTATACCGAGCAATACCAATACCAGCCAAAATACCAAAAGATACTGCAAGTAGATATCCGATGATTACTCTACGTAATGATTCGAAGATGGCAAAAGCATAATCTGCTTCACTAAAACCATAGATAAGGGTTTGTAAAATATCATATGGACTTGGTAATAAATAGCGTGGATAAAGTTCTAGACTAATGACAGTTTGCCAAATAGTAAATAGCAATGCGACATAAATTAATCTATGTATATAACGATGCCGAATAAATTTATAATCACCAACTTTGGCTACTGTTATTCGGTTTTTGAGGTCGTTTAGCATTGGGCTCTAGAAAATTCTAACATCTGATTTATGGACGTGGTAGTATATCTTGAATTAGCTGATGGTTTAGCTCAACAAGCATCAAAGATGCGTAGATTGAGCGATAATAAAAGGTCTGTCAGCAAGCTTTTAAGTAAAGGGTAGAGATGATTATTGGTAAACTAAGCTTGCTGACAGAAAATGTAAAACGAAGGTGATTATGCTAGAAAATATTAGTAGTTTTACGGCAAGAAGAGCACTTGATGAATTTTCAGCACTCGTGTTCGAAAATGCTATTGACTTGCGTCATGCAATTAGATTTAAGGACAGAAGATATCAAGCAAGTTTTCTGGCAAAAATTAATCATCGTCTTGATGAATGGTGTGATGTTAACGAACTATCTAGTGCCCAAGAAGAAATAGTAAAAGAACTTCATGATTATCAAATTAGGGAGGAATATGAAGAAGCTACAGGAAAGAGTTTATGGATTTACCAGAGAATTAAGTATGGGCTTAATAACTTTGAAATTACAGTTGATTTACCTGAGTCAATAAAAGAGAAACTGCCTGGTTTAGATGCCGTACTTGAGGCTTCGGCTAAGAAAATTGCAGTGCGCTACAAAGTTGCAAATGTTTTGTTCTACCCCTTTGTCAAAATTAATGCAATTATGATAGGTAATAAAGTCGAATCTGATTTATTGTTTGAAGGCAAATTAACTAGAAAAGAAATTGAACTAGTAATGAAAGTTTTTGATAAGAAAGTTAGCTCATGTTTAATATCATAATCTTGTCATTCACCAAAACTGATTTGGCTGTGTGGTTTACAAACTGATTTGCAATTTGTTTAAAACTGCTTTCGAGGTTGGCTGAACTTTTGAGAATCTGTGCTGGCATGGTCCTAAAGTAATTAATACGATTGGACATCTTGAGCTTTTCTTCTTTGCTTAGCTTGTATTTGGCTGTTTCTGTTGTCATTTGACCAATCCTTCTGTATATATAAACCAGCAGAATATGGATTTTTGACTAGAGCTTTCTTAACCTGTTGTTAATCTTGGAGAGTATTGTTTTGCATTTCAGTTAGTTCAGCAACACCTTTTTGGGCTAATTTGAACATTTCTTGAAAATCATCATACTGCATAACACCATCTTCGGCTGTAGCTTGGATTTCGATGATGCCACCATCTGCTGTCAAGATGAAATTAGCATCTGCTTCTGCAGTACTATCTTCTGGATAATCCAGGTCCAGTAGGGGTATTCCCCCGTGCATTCCAACCGAAATCGCTGCAATTTGTCTCATTATAGGAAGGCCATTTTGAAAGCAAGTGATGTGTTTGTCACGGATCGTTACACCGTTGTCTTGTAAGTGTTTGAGTGCATCATAAACTGCGATATAAGCGCCAGTGATACTTGCTGTGCGTGTACCTCCATCTGCTTGAATCACATCAGCATCGATATTGATTGTCACAGGTGGCATCGCTTTCATATCTACCATCGCTCTAAGTGAACGTCCGATGAGTCTTTGAATTTCTAGAGAGCGACTATTGGCTTTATTACGTTCGCGTCTGATTCTATCTTGCCCTGAACCAGGTAGCATTGAATATTCTGCCGTCACCCAACCTTGTTTTGGGTTGGCGTCTCTTAGGTGCGGCGGCACGTTTGGTTCTATTTTGGCAGTGACTATTACTCTTGTGTCACCGCAGCTAACCAGGCATGAACCTTCTGCTGTTTTTATAAAGCCTCTTTCAAAGCTGTATGGGCGTAGCTCGTTTGCTTGTCTGTTGTTTAGTCTTTTGGTTGCTGTGGTCATGGTCTTTATCTTAGCTTAGCTGGAGCTGCATTGCAAGTCTGGTTAAGCTCGCTTTGCTCGCGGTTGCGGTCGCTTTGCTCCCTGGTTGCGCTCACTGCCGTTCGCTGGTTGCGCTTCGCTGCTTTTTTAAGACAAAGTACTCAAGAGACAGCGAAGCGACCACAAACCGGCGAGCAGAGCGAGCTATAACCTCTCTATAGAAAGCACATCAGTCATATTGTTAATAGCAGTAATAATAGAATTTAATTCTTCTTGTCCATGGACATTGAAGATGACTTTAAGTAGAGCAGTGTTGTTAGTTGGTCTCTCTTTGACTTTAAAGTCTGCGATATTGATTCCGGCATCCGCAACCAAAGTTAGAATGTCTTTGACAATCCCAACACGGTCTACTACTTCAATTGCTAAATTGGTTGGATAAACATTACCTGTTTTGAGATTCCACTGGATTTGCATCAAGCGTTCTGTTTCAACTTGTGTGAGATTGTGGCAATTGTGCCGATGAATGGTAATTCCTTTACCTTTGGAAACTACACCCATAACAGCTTCACCAGGGATTGGCATACAGCACTTACCGATGTTATAAAGTAAGCCATCAAGTTCGGGAATCTCTGCTTGTTCACCTCTAGTAGCAGCTTTGCGAGGTTTGATTTTAAGAAACCTGTCGAGTTTTTCTTCTTGCTTGTCTCCGTATTTCGTGCCTTGTAATTTATGCAAGACTTGAGCAACTGTAGTATCACCCGATCCGATACTTGCAATTAAGTCATCAGTTGTTGTGTAATTAAGCCTTGCGGCAATTTCTTCAAGTTCTTTTGATTGATGGAATTGCTCAAAGCCTTCTTTGCCATGCTTCTCTTCAAGCATTTGTTTGCCAATTGATATATGTCTATCCTTGTTTTGGGTTTTGTACCAAGACTTGATCTTATGCTTTGCTTGATTGGTTTTGACGAAGTTGAGCCAGGAGAGATTCGGATGTGAGTTTTTGGAATTGGTTACTTCAACCAGATCACCATTTTGTAGTTTGTAGTTGATAGATACAATTGAGCCATTGACTCTGGCGCCAGTGCAGGTAT
This sequence comes from Candidatus Melainabacteria bacterium, assembly GCA_018695135.1. Classification (GTDB taxonomy): domain Bacteria; phylum Cyanobacteriota; class Vampirovibrionia; order LMEP-6097; family LMEP-6097; genus JABHOV01. Next base: position 5,921 of record JABHOV010000062.1, read on the forward strand.
CTCCAATTTTGGAATGGACCCTATAAGCAAAATCAATTGGTGTAGAATCCACTGGTAAAGTGAAAACGTCGCCTTTCGGGCTGAGAATATAAACCTCTTGACTTAAAATATCTTTTTTGACTGTGTCAACATACTCGCCAGCGTCTTCTACATCCGATTGCCAGCTAAGAAGTTGTCGAATCCAAGTTAATTCTTCAAGATCCTCTTGCCCTGCCTTACTAGAGCTGCCTGCTTCTTTATAGTGCCAGTGAGCTGCGATTCCATTTTCTGCAATACTGTGCATTTCGCGAGTACGGATCTGAACCTCAAGAGGTTTGCCGTAAGGATTAATTACAGTGGTGTGTAGAGATTGATAAAGATTGGCTTTGGGTACAGCGATATAATCCTTAAAGCGACCTGACATTGGTCTAAAGTGTTTATGGATCAATCCTAGAACGGCATAGCAGCTCTGAATGTCATCGACTAGAATTCTTATTCCAAGTAAGTCGTAGACCTCTATCTGGTCAAGATCTTCAAGTATGATTGAGGTTCCAGGCATTCTAAGTTTGCGAAAAACACTATAAAAATGTTTGGCTCGACCATAGACTTCTGCTTTGATATCATTCTTGAGAAGTATCTGTTGAATTTTTTGTTTACTAACTTGTACTTGAGTTTCTCTTTCTTCTTTTTTGCTATTTACAACAAATTTGACTTTCTTGTATTCTTCGGGATGAAGGTGTTTAAAGGCAAGATCCTCCAGTTCGATCTTGAGAGTGTGTAAACCAAATCTATTAGCAAGTGGTGCAAAAATATCGAGAGTCTCTTGAGCAATCCGCTCCCTTTTTTCATCAGGCATATGCTCGAGTGTTTGCATATTGTGTAGTCTGTCAGCTAGTTTGACCAGGACGACTCTTACGTCTTTGGCAATAGCCAGTAGCATTTTACGGAAATTATTAGCTTGCTCTTCTTGGCTTGATTTGAAATTGAGTCTACCAAGTTTGGTTACACCATCTACCAATTGAAAAATTACTTCACCAAAAGCTTCTTTGATATCGATCGTTGAACATTCAGTATCTTCTAAAACATCATGCAATAGACCAGCACATATAGTTGCAATATCACAATCTAATTCAATAAGGGTTTTGGCAACAGCTACCGGATGGATGATATAGGGTTGACCGCTTTTGCGTTTTTGATCTATGTGTTTGTCGAAAGCAAAATCAAAAGCCTTGAAAACTAGCTGGCAAGCTTCTGAATCATGCTTGTGCGAGACTAGACATTTTTTTAGTTCTTCTTTGAGTTCTGGTTTAAGCGTTTCTAATTGCATAAATAAACAGCCATTTTAATAGCTTCTATCTATTTTAGTCCCTTGGAGCGGTGCTGCGTCTCCACGGCTCACTTTCTCCACATAATAGAAGGTGGCGATTTAAAACTGTATCGAAAATGTTGCTCTCTATTAATATTGAATGAAGAAGTTGACTATCCTAATATTTGGCAGTTTTGAGGCAACGTGTGATAATACCTACTTGTTTTAAGGGTTTCAATGGGATATGAATTCTGTTGAAAATAATCACGTAAAATACCAACCATAATCTTGGCTCTTCCAGGTCCATGATTTCTCAAGCACGTCATTGGTGTGTTTAAAAAAGCAGCAAGAGAATAATCTCTTAACATGTTAAAAGCTGTGCCGGTGAGTGGAAATTTATTTTGGTAGATGCTATGACGCTCTGCATTGCGATTTTATCAAGTCGCTGTAGCTGCTTGTCTTCAATCATTGGGCGCAATTGTCTATGAAGCTGTGATAATGAATCTTCAATATCACCTAAGCGCTTGTTAATATCTGGGAAACTTGGCTGCTGAGAGGACCTAAGCACTCTTGTGAATGGACTTGGATAGGCTCTGATTGTTTTGTTACTAAATGACATGTCAAAGATAATAGCACGCGTGGCGTATCACTGCTTCAATGACAGATAATCAAACTCGAAGCAAAGCTAGTTACTTTAGCTTCTACTTTTTGGGCGGTGTTGGTGGTGAAATTGAGAAAAGTAGTTTCTTGGTTGTCTGTTTTAATTGCGACGTTATGCATTAAGTTGGGACCAAGCAATTTGGTTATTTCTTTTTTATTTACTTCATGAACGAACTTTGGTAAATCTAAATAGTTACGTTCAAGACAATCAAGTGACTTCATATAGTTTTTTTGTTGTATTCCAGCTAGATTAAAAGCTCTCCAAACATTGGCATCAAAATTAATTGATGATGAGTTTCTTGCCTGTCTAGGCTTATAGTTTGATTTAGATTTTATTAACTCAGTTTTTTTGTTTTTCCAATCCCAAGTTGTGTAGACTAGCAATGATGGATCTTGTTTTGTATTATAGTTTATTGCGATTGATTGACTGCAACCTTTGAGCTTGGGTCTTTCTAGTTTGAGTCTTAGTCCCTTGCTTCTCAAAGTGAATCCCATAACGACTTTGCCGAATTTGTCATGGTTCTTAGTTGACTTATCAAACTCTTCTTGTAGTTTCTTGAGCTTCTCGGTAACTGCCAGTGGATCATTGAGATAAGGTGAGAGTATTTGTTCTGCTTGCCTAAAATTGTTGAGGCTTATAAATGGATTTTGTTGAAAGAAAACAATGATCTTGTGTAATTGAGTTTCTTCTTTAATGTCATTAAGCGAGATTGGTAATTTCGATTCTCTTCTTAATTTAATTTGTATAAACTCTCTAGCAATTGTTGCTTCGTTATCTACAGGAAATTGAATCCCATCACTAGTTCTATGTTGTGTATTGTTTGTTAAATTTGGATTGGCAAAAGCAGCTTGGCCTTTATTAGGCGCTAGTACGATAATATCTTTAAGTAGTTTTTCTTGCTCAGATTGCATTGATTTACCAAGCCTTTTGGCTTGATACTATTTAAACTATTTAAAATTAAGAAGTGGTTAATATAGCAAAAAGCACTGTTATTGCTTAGAAAAATTTAATCGCTCCTGGGTTTAATTCTCCGATGCTTGCATCGAAATTTTCTGGGAAGTCGCAATTAAAACCAGAAGGGCGATTAAAAAACAGTAAAAATCATATCTGGTGCCCTGGTTTCTCTGTAGTTAAGCATAGATTATGTAAGCACCAGATTAAATGGAGATAAATCGGGACTTGCCCCGATTTACTTCATTCTCCAGCGTATAAGTTCGTACAGAGCGTAGATTATAGCTGCTATTAGAGCATATTTAAAGAAGTTCTCTAGTACAATCTCACCGTAATTGACTAATAAATAAGTAAAGATCAAGTAGCGACTACCCCTACCCAGCAGACTATAAAGAATGAAACTCACTATATTCATTTTGCACATGCCTGCTGTAATGGTGAAAACTTTGTAGGGGATAGGAGTAAATGCTGCAATCAAAATTGCGGCACTACCAAATTTGCCAAAGAAAGCTTCTGCTTTGCTGATTGCAAAGTCTGCCTTCTTGCTGAGTAACTTGAGTGCCAGTGGGCGACCGCCAAATAAGCCGATATAGTAACCAAAAACTGCACCCATGACACTACCAATAGTTGTAACCATCGCAAGAATATACGGATCATTAATTTCTCTAATTACCATTGGAGTAAGTAATAATTCTGGTGGCAATAAGAAAAAAGAAGCCTCTATAAAGGCAAGTACAAAAAGCCCCGGTTCCCCAAGTGCTGTACACCAGTCAAGGATTGGACCACAGAGTTCTATTACTTGTTGCTTTAATTCGTGCATTGTTTTATATCTTCTTTTATTTGTTTTATTAAGTTGTCGGCTGAGTCAAATTTCTTTTCTGCTCTAATTCGCTTATTAAGTCTTAGCTTTAATGGTTGATGATATAGATCATTGTTGCAATCTAGCAGATGGGCTTCAATAGTGATTTTATCGCTATCATCAAAACTTGGCCTTGTTCCAATATTCATTATGGCTTGAAAGTTTTGACCTTGATATTCTGCACTGCCACAGTAAACTCCTTTGGCTGGAATCACCATGTCTGCTGGTAGCTGTAGGTTGGCGGTAGGGAAACCAAGACTGCGCCCACGTTTATCCCCTTCAATGACAGTGGAAATGATCATGAACTGGTAACCGAGCATCTCATTTGCTTTCTGGATTGCTCCTTCACTAATCAAGTCTCTGATTTTTGAGCTACTGATTAATTCGGGTCCTTGCTTGCAGGCATCTATCGTTTCAATTGTGATTTGATTTGATTTCGCCCATGCTTCAAGTAGTACAGTATTGCCTGATCGACCTTTGCCAAAGTGATGATCGTAACCAGTGCTGACGAACTTAGCATTGAGAATATTGATTAAGTATTTTTTTAAATAATCTTCAGCACTGGTGTTCATCAATTCTTGATCAAAATCCAGTACTAGTACGTAATCAATATCTAGTTCCTCAAAAAGTGCAAGCCTGGTATCAAGGTTGGTGATTAGCTTTGGTGCTTTGCCCTTGGTGAGTTCTCTTGGGTGATTTCTTAAAGTGATGACGGCAGTTTTGATCTTGTTGAGTTTGGCGTATTGAGTGGCAGTTTTAATTACTTCCCTATGACCAATATGTACCCCATCAAACATCCCAAGAGCAAGAGCCGTTGGAGTTTCAAGTTTGTTTGAATTAACCGAGAGGACTTGCATTAATTGTAGATGTCATCGGCATAAAGCTTACTAGTTTGTACTTTGCCCTCATAAAGAGCTTTGCCAATGATGACCCCATCAAGATTTTTGTGTGTTTGTTGTAATTTTTTGAGTGCGTAAACATCATCAAGATTGCTGATGCCACCACTTGCAATCACTTGAGTATCAGGACAAGCGTTCATTAATTCTACAAGAGCTTGAATATTAGGCCCTTCAAGTGTGCCGTCTCTATCGATGTCAGTGAAGACTATTCTTGTGAGACCGTATTCTTGAAACTGCTCTACTATTGTTTGTGCTTTTAGGTCTGAGCTTTCGAGCCAGCCTTCAATAGCTAGGTAACCATCTTTGCAATCGATGCCGAGTACGACTTTGTCTCCGCCATGCTTTTGCAAGGCAGCTTTTACAAAGTCCGGATCTTTGACAATGGCGCTTCCCAATATCACTCTGGTAACACCAGCATCAAGTAGAGTCTGTAGTGCGTCCATGTTACGGATGCCACCACCGACTTGAACTGGAATACTAAGCTCATGCACCATCAATTTAATCAAAGCTCTATTAACTAGCTTACCGTCTCTTGCTCCATCAAGATCAACGATGTGCATGTACTTTGCTCCTAGACTTTGCCAGCGTTTGGCAACAAAGATTGGATCTTTATTATAAGTATGCTCTTGATCGTAATCGCCCTTATACAGTCGAACACATTTTTCATTGAGTAGATCTATTGCGGTGTAAATATTGAATTGATTCATTATTTGGTATAGTCTCTTTTGACTGGTTTCGCGATACTAATATCCACTTCTTGGTAACTAAGTACCGGCTCACCATCTTGATAAGTTGCAAGTGTCGTTTTCAACCACTTGTCATCATCTCTATCAGGAAATTCAGGTTTGTAATGTGCACCTCGACTCTCATCTCTTGCTAAAGCACCAGTGGTGATGATTTTGGCAATGTCTAGCATATGGCGAACTTCTCTAGCGTAGAACAAACTCTGGTTTGCCCATTTGCCTGAATCTGGAAGTTTGGCTGAGCTTAATTTGCCTTGAAGTTCAGTGAGTTGTTTGATTGTCGCTTCAAGTTTTTTGTTTTCTCTAACTACAGTTACATTTTCTGTCATCAGGTCACCCATGTCGATATGTATTTGTCTAATGTTCTCATTACCGGTTTGGGCAATGATTTCATTGATTTCGGTTTCTTCGACTTTGATTTGTTTCTTGAATTCTTCTTCCTTAACATCACTAACGGATTTTTCGATATTGTTGATATAGTCTGTCGCTGAGATTCCAGCAAGGAAACCACCGTAAGTGCATGAAAGTAATGAATTTGCTCCTAGTCTGTTGGCACCGTGGTATTGATACTCACATTCGCCAGCTGCAAACAAACCAGGGATATTAGTCATTTGTTTTTCGTTGTCAACCCAAAGACCGCCCATGCTGTAATGCACTGACGGAAAGACTTCCATTGGTACTTCGCGAGGATCTGCACCCTTGAATTTTTCGTAGATCTCAAGTATGCCACCCAGTTTACGATCAAGTTCTTCTCTATCTATGTGAGTAAGGTCAAGGTAGACAAAACGTTTGCCGTTTACCGCAAGCTTTTTGTTAACTACAACGTCAAAGATTTCTCTGGTTGCAACATCACGAGGAACTAAGTTGCCGTAACGTGGATATTTCTCTTCTAAGAAGTACCATGGTTTACCATCTTTGTATGTCCAAACTCTACCGCCTTCCCCGCGCGCTGACTCTGACATTAATCTATCTTTGTCTGTTCCAGGAATTGCAGTTGGGTGAACTTGTATAAATTCACCGTTGGCATAATGTACACCTTGTTTGTAAGCACTTGAAGCAGCAATTCCGTTGTTGATTGCACTGTTGGTTGATTTGCCGTAAACATTGCCTGGTCCGCCTGTTGCAAGAATTACTGCATTGGCTTTAAAGCTTCTAAGCTCCATGGTTAGTAGGTTCTGTGCTACGACACCACGGCAATTACCCTCATCGTCAATGACACTAGAAAGCATTTCCCAGCCCTCATATTTCTTGACTTTGCCTTCTGACTCGAATCGACGAACTTGTTCGTCAAGTGCATAAAGTAGTTGTTGTCCTGTTGTCGCGCCAGCAAAAGCAGTACGGTGAAAAAGTGTTCCACCAAAACGTCTAAAATCAAGATTTCCCTCAGGTGTTCTATTAAACATCACTCCAAATCTGTCGTAAAGATCAATAATTTCTGGTGCTTGATCGCACATTCTTTTAATAGGACCTTGGTTAGCTAAAAAATCTCCACCATAGATAGTGTCAAAAAAGTGTTTGTCAGGATGATCTCCTTCACCCTTGATATTTTTGGCTGCGTTAATTCCTCCCTGCGCGCAAACCGAGTGAGATCTCTTCACTGGTACCAGCGAAATGATATCTACGCTGCAACCTTTTTGTACTGCTTTAAGGGCTGCACCTAATCCTGCTAATCCGCCACCTACTATTACTATGTTTTTGTCCATCTGCATCAATATGTTATCACCCAAGCGGTGCCGCGTCTCTGATCTTTAGGTCTCTCAGATAAGATCCCAGCCGCTGCGTGACATAGGACAGTTTCAAGATAAATCAATGCTATCAAGAGCCAATTCATACACAGTTTTGATTGTGCTTATTGATTTATCTTGAAACTGTCCTATGTCACGCAGCGGCTGGGATCTTATCTGAGAGACCTAAAGATCAGAGACGCGGCACCGCTTCTTGGGTATGTTATTCCTATGAGCAAATTATTAGACGGGAAAGTAGCAGTAATCACCGGTGCAGGTAGAGGGATTGGTCAAGCGACCGCAGAGCTTTATGCTCAGCATGGTGCCAAGATAGTTATCGCTGATATTGATGAAGCGCCAGCAAACGAAACACTAGAGCTTGTAAAAAAAGCTGGTTCTGATGGAGTGGTTGTTACTGGAAATATTTGCAAGCGTGAAGATTGCGACAGAATTATCAAAGCCGGAATGGAACTTGGTGGAGGATCAATTGACATACTTGCCAACATCGCTGGAATTACCCGCGATGCTGTCATACACAAAATGACTGAAGCAGAATGGGATTTTGTAATTGAAGTTAACCTCAAAGGTACTTATAATATGATTCAAGCTAGTGTGCCTGCAATGAGAGACGCAGCTAAAAATGAAACTGATGGAATGAAACCAAGAGCCATCATTAATGTAAGTTCTACTTCTGGTGTTAAAGGAAACGCCGGTCAAATAAATTATGCAGCTGCTAAAGCTGGTATCAATGGTATAACTCGAACTGTAGCTAAGGAATGGGCTAGGTTCAACATTCGTTGTAATTCTATTGCACCTGGTTTTATTGAAACTAGATTAACTTCTGAAGTTTCTGATGATCCTAAACTTGGAGTTCCAGAACAGCAAATGCAAATGATTAAAATGATGTACTCACAAACTGGTTTGCAAAGACCAGAAGGAATGGGTAAGCCAATTGACATAGCCAACCTTGCTTTGTTTTTTGGGTCAGATCTTTCTACTTATGTCAGTGGGCAGGTACTTGTTGCTGCTGGTGCAATGATTGACAGTTACTAAATTGACTCTGTCAATTTAGTAATGCTTATGCAAGCTTCGCTTGCTGCATATGCTCGTTTCACTCGCTGCAAATGGCACTGAAGTGCCTGCCTCTTATGATTTAATATCCAGGGCGCAGCCCGTATGCAGGAGACTTTGTCTCCGTAAGCAGCGAAGCAGTATGCCAAACTAAGCTTGCTAAGCCACTCGTGCAATACACATTCTAGTCTTTTTGCGCCTATGATTATTTAATGTTCTTGCTTTTGATATCAATGATAAAATATAAGAACGTAGAAATCCCACCCCACAAGGACTTTTAAAGAAAATATGGCAACAATGGCTGAAACGACAGAATCTAAAAAAACAAAAAAGAAGGATAATTACAGTGCAAGTAATATTCAAGTTCTCGAAGGATTAGAAGCAGTACGTAAGCGTCCTGGTATGTATATTGGTGGTACCGACCACAAAGCATTGCATCATTGCGTCTATGAGATTGTTAATAACTCAGTAGATGAAGCCTTGGCTGGTTATTGCGACACGATTAATGTCAATGTACATGAGGATGGTTCACTTTCTGTTGAAGATAATGGTAGAGGGATTCCTACTGATATTGTCAAGAAGACTGGGCTTTCTGGTGTTGAGACCGTATTCACTGTGCTGCATGCCGGTGGTAAATTTGGTGGCGAAGATGCTAGTTATAAAGTATCTGGTGGTCTGCATGGTGTTGGTGCAAGTTGCGTTAACGCTGTTTCTGAAAAAATGCACGTCGAAGTCTATAAAGATGGAAACGAATATTTCGTTGAATTTAAAGGTAGCGGCATTCCAGTTGGTGCCCCAAGTGCACCACTTAAAAAGAAAGGCAAGACTGACAAGACTGGAACTTTAGTTAGATTTTGGCCTGATGACAATATTTTCAAAGAAACGAATGCTGATGGCGAATTGTTTATGCCTAAGTTTAATCGTGAAACTTTAGCTCACGGATTTCGTGAGATGGCTTTTTTGAACAAGGGACTTAGAATCATTTTTACTGATGAAAGACTCAAGGAAGATGAAGCACATCGTACCGAAGAGTATCACAGTCCTGATGGGCTTTTGAGCTATGTCCGTTATTTGAACGAATCACGTAGCCCGATTCACAAAAGTATTTTTCAGTGTGAAGGTGAGAATCAAGAAGTTGTAGTTGAACTTGCTCTTCAATATACTGAGAACTTTAATGAGCACTGTGTAGCTTTTGCAAACAATATTACGAACCCTGATGGTGGTACTCACATGCAAGGCTTTAGAATTGCTTTGACAAGGTTGGTAAATGATTATTCACGTAAGTCAGGTCTCGTGAAAGAGAAAGAAGAAAATTTAAGTGGTGATGATGTGCGTGAAGGTATCACTGCAATCATATCTGTCAAGGTGAAAGACCCTCAGTTTGAATCACAGACCAAAGTTAAATTACTTAATAATGAAGTGAGTTCTGCCGTACAACAAATCATGGGAGATCATTTCTCTGATTGGTTAGACAAGAACCCTAAAGACGCTAAAGCAATTGTCAATAAAGCTATCATGTCGCGTAAAGCTCGTGAAGCAGCCAAAAAAGCAAGAAACGCTGTCCGCAGGCAATCAGCTCTTGAAGGATCTTCTGGAATTCCTGGTAAGTTATCAGATTGTTCTAATACCGACTCTGAGCTTTGTGAAGTCTATCTAGTTGAGGGTGATTCTGCGGGCGGTTCAGCTAAACAAGGACGTGATCGTAATTATCAAGCGATACTACCACTTAGAGGTAAAATCCTCAACGTTGAAAGAGCCACTGTAGACAAGCTTTACGACAACACTGAGATTCAATCAATGATTCAAGCTATTGGTTTGGTGCCATTTGAAAATGATGAAGCTAGTGGTAAGAAAGGCGAAGCTGCTGTTCTGAAAATGGATGCTTCAAACTTAGACCTCAAAAAACTTCGTTACAAAAGAGTTGTCATCATGACCGATGCGGATGTTGATGGAGCTCATATTCGTACTTTGATTCTTACTTTCTTTTTTAGATATGCTCGTCAATTAATAGAGAACGGACATGTCTTTGTGGCACAACCACCTCTCTACAAACTTGAGCACAAGAAAAAAGTGAAATATGTTTATTCGGATCATCAACTAGAGCTTGCATTAGCTGAGTTTGGTGAGAAAGCTGCGATCCAACGTTTTAAGGGTCTTGGTGAGATGATGCCTCAACAGCTTTGGGATACTACAATGAATCCTGAGACTAGAACTCTTAAAAAAGTGATGATTGAAGACGGACAAGAAGCAAGTCGTGTATTTGATATTTTAATGGGTGATGTTGTTGCTCCGCGTAAGGCTTTTATTGAAGAGTACTCCGGCTTAGCCATCCTAGACGTCTAAAATTTATCCTCTAAGCACCAATTGCTGTGTTATGCTCACCCTCATTTGCTACAGCAAACTTCGGGACACCCTACGGGTTCTCGCATGCCTTGCACTTGGCACTTAGAGAACAAATTTACCAAATTTTCTTTGAGATACAGTAGTTTTCTACTTTCATAACCCTAGCTTAACCTCTATAAGTTACATATAAACCATGAGTATTGGCGGACTATCAAATCTAAGACCTAGCGGAAATAACCAACAATCAGGCCAAGGAGCTGGTGCAAATAGTGAATCGGCAGGCAAAGAATTTTCACTTGAAAAGCAAGCATCTGGCTCAGCTGATAAAGCTGGCAATGTCAGATCTCACGATGTCAGTAAGATCAAATTAACCAAGATTGTCACCAATAAAAAGAAAAATCGTAAGGGTGCTCCAAGAACTATTCTTGTTGATGGCGAGATTTACGAAGTATTCTTATTAGCTATTGCTTAGTATTTTTCAGTGTATCATTAAACAACTTTGCTAAAATTGAATAATGGCTCAAAAGATTAAGTCTGAATATCAATCTATTACTGAAGCCTATGATTTAGACCAGTTTAAAGCACGTGCCTACCAGGTTGTAGAGATTCTTGCAAATTATTTAGCAAATGTAGAAAATGAACCTGTACTCAAATGGCAAGACCCGGAAGTCGCTGTAGCAAGCTGGAGCCGAGATTTTACAAAGACGACACCAGAAATAACGACGATAGTCAAGAAATTTATTGATGAATCAAACCATCTTCATTCGCCTTGTTATGCTGGACATCAAGTCTCAACTCCTTTACCAACGGCTGCACTCGCCGAGTTTGTTTATTCTTTTTTGAATAGCCCGTCTTCTATTTATGAAATGGGTCCGGCAAGTTATGGTATTGAACAAGCTATAGTGCGTTGGCTAGCTGAACAACTTTATATCAATACTGAAACAGCAGGTGCTGTATTAACCTCTGGGGGCTCTTTAGGCAATCTCACTGCCTTGCTGACAGCGCGTCAGGTCAACGCTGGTTATGATGTTTGGCAAGAAGGTGTCAAGGATGATCTTGCAATTATTGTTTCTGACCAAAATCATTATTCGATTTCTCGTGCTGCGCATATTATGGGTTTAGGTAGCAAGTCTATTTATACAGTTGCCACTGATGAAGAGTTTAAATTAAAAAGCTCTGAGCTTGAAGCTGTCTATCAACAAAGCCAAAAAGATGGCAAGAAAGTCATTGCTGTTTGTGCCAGTGCCTGTTCAACATCAACTGGTAGTTATGATGATTTAAATGCAATAGCTGATTTTTGCGAAACGCATGATCTTTGGTTACATGTTGACGGCGCACATGGCGCTTCTGTAGCCTTGTCTGAAAAATATAAGCACTTGATAGAAGGCATTAATAGAGCGGATTCCGTGGTGTGGGATGCACATAAGATGATGGCGATCCCGAGTTTGATTACTGCAGTGATTTATAAAAACCGTGCTGAGTCCTATTCGACATTTTCTCAAGAGGCTAGTTATTTATTGGATCACAACTCTATAGAGCGCGATACTTGTAACCGCACAGTTGAATGTACCAAGCCAAATATGGCGATGAAACTTTATCTCTCACTTGCAATTCATGGTGAAGAGTTTTTCTCTGACTATATTGATTACACTCACGATCTTGCCACAAGATTTGCTGAATTAATCAAACGGCAAGATGATTTTGAACTTGCGATTGAACCAGAATCAAATATTGTTTGTTTTCGATATCTTGAAAAAGAATTAAACAGTGTTGAATTAAATCAGTTACAAAAAGATCTTAGAGAAAAAATTATTCGTTCTGGAGATTTTTATTTGGTAAAAACGGACTTACGAGGCAAGACTTACCTTCGGGTGAGTCTAATGAATCCATTGACAAAGATTGACCACTTAGAAGAATTGTTGTGCTTAATTAGAAAAGCTGCCTAATAATTCAAAATTCTTTAAAAATAATCTGTATAGCGAGTTATTTGCTCTGGTTTATTTTATAATTTGCTAGCTGGGGATAGCATCGACAATTAAATATACCAGGGTCTTTAGCTCTTTGGTTAGAGTGTGAGATTGATAGCAAGAGACGAGGGTCGCTTCAAACCTTTGATAATCAAGAAGGAGTTAGGTCACCCGAGTCACGAGGTAAAAAAGATTAATAATCTTTTTTGGTGAGTTGTGTTCAAGTCCATTCAAATTAAAAGAGTATTTGATAAACTATAAGGCTTGTGGGGAGTGAAAATTGAATAATTGTGAGGGTCTTTAGCTCAGTTGGTTAGAGCGCGCGCTTGATAAGCGCGAGGTCCGGTGTTCAAGTCACCGAAGACCCACCATTACAAAGAAAAAGAGGACCTTGCGTCCTCTTTTTCTTTGTATATAGTAGTTTCAATGAATGAATACCGAATCTCCCGTTCTTTCTAAACCTTGATAACGCGAGACGAGGATATCATGGTTGTGTCACAAGTGAATAATTAGCATTGGTCTGGTTACCCATGATAGGTCCGTAGGACCTCCGCGCACTATAGTCACAGAACGAAAAAACTAGTCACCCGTAGTCAAGAGGACATAAAAGCTTGATAAGCTTTTTGTCTGAATTGTGTTCAAGTCACCGAAGACCCACCAGCTTTTGAATAGAGTTGTTTCCCCGTTTGTTTAATTGTACGAATAAAACCTGGATCAACGTATTCTTCTTCATAAAACTTTTTAGACGGAAAAGCCATGAGTTGTAGATAGGGCTCAAATAGTTTTGCTTTGTCCAGGACGGTTAGCGAGTTTTCAAATAAAGGTGAATCCATATTTAAATTAGGCGCAATGACAGCTATATCAATATCACTGTTATCAGTTTCAGTTCCTTTTGCATAAGATCCAAACAAGATTATTTCATCAACTTCAAAATTATTAGTAATCTGATTTGTGATTCTATTTAGAAAGTCTTGTAATTCTATTTTATTTTTTTTTCCAGCCATTTGAATGTCCTTTTTGTTTCAGCTAAAACTCTTTCAGCTTCTACCTGATCTAGCTTGCCATATATAGCTTCAAACTCATCAGGGTAGCGTGTGCTCATGTAGATGGAGTCAAGCTCTCTCATCAAAGTTTTGACTTCAAGCTGCAAATTTTCAATCAGTGCTTCACTTGCTAGCCTGAGCAGGTCGTGTATCTTTTGAGGCTCTTGATTGTTTTCAGCAATAAGTCCTTTGAGTAATTTCTCTAACGCTGAATGTGCATTTTTAAAAACTTTAATAGACATCCTGCAAAACCCCGTTTTGCTAGTGATGTCGACACAAAAAAGGTCGGAAC
>JABHOV010000095.1 GCA_018695135.1 Candidatus Melainabacteria bacterium
AAAAGATCAAATCTTACTTGGAGAAGATAGACTCAAGTCATTTTTCTTTAACACTAACCCAGACAAAACAGATTACACCAGTTATACCTGGGTCTTAGGCGATCCTGGAACCAATGGCACTAAAAAATATAATTACTCTGACAAAAAATCACAGCTCAAAGTTAGAGATGCATTCTATGACTATCACGCTGATCAAAAACTTCCTACACCCAACTTAATTCTGACACTTGGTGATAATGCTTATCCTTATGCCAGTGATGAGGATTTACAAAGAGCAATCTTTGAACCTTATCAAGAGATACTAAGTTATGTGCCATTGTTTCCGGTCTTTGGCAATCATGACGCTGGTTACAACAAAAAGCATAAGACCTATACAGCACGCTCTTACCCTGTGCCGCATGGCAGCTACTTTGATACTTTCAGTTTACCTGAAACAGGCAAGGCATATTATTCCTTTGATCATGCCAAAGTGCATTTTATAGTTTTAGACTCCTACGATTCTTACTGGGAAGATCTCAAAGCAGACCGCTCCAATCTTGGCAAAGCATGGACTAGCAAAAGCACAGCCCAAAACTCAATGCTTGAATGGCTTAAACAAGACCTTGCCAAGAATCAATCTGACTGGACCATCGTTGCCTATCACCACCCTGCCTATGCCACCAATGATGATGATATTAATGAAGGTGTTTGGCAGGATTGGATGAAAACCAATGTCGTGCCTTTACTTGAAAAACATAAAGTAGACCTGGTACTCAACGGTCATGTCCACAATTATCAAAGATCTTATCAACTAGCCAATTTCAAAGTAGTTTCCAAAAACAAAGACAAATATCAAAAAGGCTTAGGCACTATTTATACTATCCTGGGCTCTTCAGGGCAGTCCTACAAAGAAGCCCATACCAGCAAGCTCACTTATCAAGCCTTTGCCAAAGAAGGTTCTATCTTGCTCAAACTCAAGCCCAAAGAGCTTGATCTCAAATTTATTTCAATTGAGGGTAAAGTATTGGATAAGTTTAAAATCGTCAAGTAAGATCAGTGGCTGTAAAGCATTTTGCCCCTTAGAGCTTTACAGCCCTACAGCCTTAGAGCCTTACAGCATTCACTAATAATGCTAGAATCTTTTGCTATGGCTAATATAGCGATACTAGGAGCAACAGGAAATGTCGGTAGATTAATTCTAGAGATTCTAGAAGAACGCAAGTTTCCTTGTGAATCAATAAAACTATTAGCAAGTGCACGCTCTGCTGGTTCCACCATCATCTCTCCAAAAGGCAAAGAATATAAAGTAGAAGAAGCGACGCCAGAAGCCTTCGATGGTATTGATATTGTATTTGCTTCAGCTGGTTCTGAGACAAGCAAAGCACTCGCTCCAGAAATTATCAAGCGTGGTGGCGTCATGATCGACAACTCGAGCGCATTTCGCATGGATCCAGAAGTCCCATTGGTAGTGCCGGAAGTCAACGCTGAAGATATCAAAAATCACAAAGGTATCATTGCAAACCCCAACTGCTCTACAGCTCCATTGGTGCTTGCTCTCAAACCACTTGACGAGAAATTCAAAATCAAACGTGTAGTAGTGAGCACTTATCAAAGTGTCTCCGGTGCTGGCAAAGCGGCGATGGACGAACTGATCACCGCAAGCAAAAAATACATGGGCAATTTACCAAACGAACTCGCTGACTTAGCCTCCAGCTCATCAGAGATACCAGATCAACATAGTTACGAAAACTACGTCAATCCAATTGCTTTCAATCTCATTCCACAAATAGATGTCTTCATGAACAATGACTACACCAAAGAAGAGATGAAACTCATTAACGAGAGTAAAAAAATGCTACACAGACCAGATCTAGCCATCACTTGTACTGCAGTACGCGTACCAGTTTTGGTTTCACATTCTGAATCTATTAATCTAGAGTTTGAAGAAGATATCACTATCAAAGAAATCAAAAAACTATGGTCCAAAACTGAATCACTTGAAATCATGGACAATCCCAGCAAAAGTGAATATCCAATGCCCATCAATGTCACAGGACGTGATCCTGTCTATGTTGGTCGCATCCGCCTTGATGAGAGTCAGCCCAACACTATCAACTTTTGGTTGGTTTCTGACAACCTAAGGATTGGTGCAGCTTTGAATGCAGTGAGAATTGGCGAAGAGTTGATTAAGCAGGAAGCGCTGGCATCTTGAGCTTATTAAGGTGATAGAACCTGGCAGGATTTATATGCCTCAAGATTTTTTCGATCGGAACTGCAACGACTTATGAATCATTTTGTGCAGGCAAGCTGCTTAAAATGATTCAACGTGTGACAACGTCCGACTCTCAAAAATCGAGGCATATGCAATCTCTGCTCCTTGCTCCAAAGAGCCAGTTCATAGGATCATAAATAATTACTTTGTAGCAACAAGCCCAAGCTTCTTAATCTGTTTATCATTCAAGCCAACAGCATCTCTAGCAAAATCAATCATCGTAGTTATTTTTTCAGGCGCTTCAAGAATAGTTTCTTTGAACTGACCAACTAAACCAGCAATCACTTTATTTAATTTTGTTTCTACGAGCTTGAAATTATCAAATGACGATTGATGAAAACTCTTCTTAGTCTGAGTTCCATCTGTCGATTCTGTTTGATGCACTGCCATTCTCCGATTCGTTTTGCCACTAAGGTGTAGCAATGTTTCTAGCAATGATCTAGCGTCGTCACGGTTGTCACCAACACTACCCTTAAGCATAGTCGCAAGTGCCTTCTCATTCTTCTCAGCAAGAAAAACATCATTAAAAGCTTGAGTACTAGCAAGAGTATTAGTCATCTCTGATTCTGCAGGTTTTTGATTTTGTGTATTTCCGAAAAAGATACCAAGCATTGCTTGTTGTAGGGGACCAGGCATTGAATTAATAAAAGACATGCACGAGATAATAGCACGACCCCTCAAAATAGCTCTACCCTTGCCAAAACCACCACCTTTAAGCCATAATCATAAGTCATGACCGATTTTGGACAAATTATCACCGCAATGGTGACACCTTTCAAGGCTGAAAATAAACACGAGATAGATTTTGCAGCAACAGAGCGCTTGATTGAGCACCTCGTCAACAACGGTAGCGATTCAATTATTATTTCTGGAACCACTGGTGAAAGTCCTACTCTTAGTCACGACGAGGAAGTCGAACTCTTTTTATGTGCACAAAAGAAAATCAAAGCGCTTGAACAAAGACACAGCCTGTCTGAGAAGCTTCCAGATGCAAGGCTTGCGAGTCATGTGGGGGCTGAGTTGACTGAGCCGTCAATAATGACCACACATTACGAGCGTAACGCAGCAGATGGAGCTTCCCGGGCTGGCTGTAAGATCATTTTTGGAGCTGGTTCAAACTGCACCCAAACTTCAATCAAGATGAGTCTTAAGGCTCAAGAGCTTGGAGCTGATGCAGTTTTGATAGTCACTCCTTATTACAACAAACCAAATCAAAAAGGCTTACTTGCGCATTTTTCATTAATCGCTGAAGCAACTAACTTACCAATAATTCTTTACAACGTACCTTCAAGAACCAACATCAGCTTGACCGCTGAAACAATCATTGAGCTTAATTCACAATACCCACAAATTTGTTCACTAAAAGAAGCTAGTAGCAATATCGATATCATCACTCAGCTGCGTAGTAAACTCAAAGCCAAGGATTTTTCTATCTACTCAGGAGACGACAGTCTCACGCTACCAATGCTGGCAGTTGGCGCCAATGGAGTGATTTCGGTTGCTTCGCATCTGGTTGGTAATCAAATGCAAGAGATGATCCGAGCTTTCAATACTGGAGATCATGTAAAAGCCCAGGAAATACAAGCTAAATTGATGCCTTTGTTCGATACTTTATTTATTGAACCAAATCCCACCTGTATTAAGGAAGCATTGGGTATAATAGGAATGTGCTCAGCGATTTTACGCGAGCCACTGGTTGCTCTCTCGCAAGAGCAACGACAAGACCTCAAAAAAACAATTGAGAGTCTACAAACAGTTTTAAATTAAATGAAAAACAAATCGACCGTGGCCAGCACAGCAATCCCTAGGGACCCAACAAAAATAGTGAAAGTGATTTCGCTTGGAGGGCTCTATGAGATCGGCAAAAATACTTGGGTTTATGAGTGTGGTGACGACATCATTCTTGTTGACGCAGGCTTGGCTTTCCCCACTGTAGATATGATTGGCGTAGATATCGT
>JABHOV010000048.1 GCA_018695135.1 Candidatus Melainabacteria bacterium
CCACCATTTCACACTAGTCAGCTCATCACCTGCACAACTAGGTTTTGCAGGATATCTACTAACCCAAATAACCTAGATAAATTAGTGGAAACAACCCATCCCCGCAAAAGTGGCATATATAAACTATGTCCCTTGATAAAAATCAAGAAGCAACACTAACGAGCCTATTGCACAGTCTAAGTGCCAAGGCTGCTCCTGCTTTATCCAATCTTGCAGGTAGCACAATTGATATTCAATTTGATAGTTTTGTTTCAGCTAAAACCAGTGCCGAAAATCTTCATGCCGAAGAAGAGCTTGTGTTTGCTTCAGCGAAATTGGCTGAAGGCACTATCAATATCTTATTTCTCAAAAATGATGCTGCAAGCTTAGCATCCCTAATCACTGGTTCCAAAGAACCAAATCCTGAATATACCGAGGCAATGAACGGAGCATTAAGTTCTGCTATTACTGAAGCTCTCAATACCGTATTAATCAACAATAAAGAGATTGAGATCGGTTATGATCCAAATAGTTTAAGTCTCAAAATGATTGACCCAAGTAATCCAGAGTCGCTTAGTCTTGGTGCACTAGGAATGGCTCCCAAAATAGCTCTAGCAATGAGTTTGCATACAGAGTCACAAAATATCAAAGTTCAAATCGAAGTACCAACTAATTTAATTCAAAGCCTAATGTCTTCAGCTGCAAACCAAGCAACAAGTAACAAAGATGAAACTATCGGTGATGTTTTTGGTGCAGACTTTAGTGAGATAGTTAATTCTCACAACCCTGAAGAAGTAGACGAGAAAAAGAATCTTAATTTACTTATGGACATTAGACTTGGTCTAATTGTTGAGCTGGGAAGATCAGAAATGCACCTTAAAGAAATTCTCAAATTAACCAAAGGTTCGATTATCGAACTTGATAGACTTTCTGGCGAGCCTGTAGATTTATTTGCAAACAATAAACTCATAGCACGTGGTGAAGTTGTTGTTATTGATGATAATTTTGGACTTCGAATCACACAATTAGCTGGTCTAACTATTCAAGCCGAACTAAACATCTTAGGTGGAGACGCTGATTAACCCTCAAGGCACCAATGACCAAAACCCATTTAATGAGGGTAAAACCTCTCAAGCCTACTCGAGAATAGACCCTATCTATGAGCAAAGCGCCATTGAAGCGATTAATTTCGTTGATCCTTTAAAACATAATGGTGCAGAAGGTCTAGTAATTGATATTGGTGCCGGGACTGGTGTTAGTTCAGAAGTAATTCTCAAGACCGGAGTCAAAAATCTTGTACTAGTTGAACCATCAGAAGCGATGCTTGAACAAGCAATCAAACGACTAGCTGATAAAGCAGAATATTGTAAATTACACGCTGAAGATCTCAATGACAAATTCAACTCTAATGTAGACCTGGCTTATGCACTCAATACTTTTCATTTATTTACTGACCTGAGTAAATTCCTAGCCAGTATCGCTTGCGCCCTCAAACCCGGTGGCTGCTTTGTATTCAACATCTCAACTCCAACTTATGGCTTTGAAAAACTATCTAAAGAAGAAATTGCAACAATCAAAGCAAATAAAGATTTTTATACTAAGTTAAACGAATCGGCACCTAATGAGATTTTGATTTATACCATCGCTTTACTCGACAAAATTATCGATTGTGATTTCACTGAAGTCTTCACCAAAGATAGTGTTGAACAAATCTTTGCCTCTGTCGGTATGCGACTGGAAGATAGCACCGAAGTAATTATCAAAATGCAAGCTGATTATCAGCGCAATATTTGGTCTATGATGGCTCAGAGTTTTGTCTCTGATCAAAAACAAATAGACGACTTGGTCAAGTCCATAGAGTTGCCAGAAGAATTGCATATCAGACAAGCCATTTTCAAGTTAGTCAATCAGTCCTAACTTGCTCGTTTAGCTTTTATCGCTTATGCTACTAAAATGGAAATAGTAGGCTCAGAGAATTTTGATCTTGACCTTGGCAGAAGACTATTTGTCATCGTCTGCTTCTTGCTCTTTTTATGGTATTTCCTTAACATCTTGGCTACTAGAATCAAAACTGGTCAGTTCAAGATACCTGAATTCATTAATAAAAGATTCCCTGGTCTCAAAAACATAGATCTGGGTGGTGAAGAGCAACTCTACAATATCAAAGTCATCCAACGTCAAATCATGCCTGATGGCTCTGAATTCATGGTCATAGACGTTGACGACAGGCATATCCTGGTCTCTAAACATATTCAATCCGGTATCAATTACATTAGTGATCTTAAAGACAAAGCGTAATACGAATGCCCTTAGTTTTTTAAGGATTATTGCAAAATACTAGTTATTTTTTCTGGTATTATAGTTGAGCTAAGTCAAGATTCGACATGAGAGTCTGAGACAAGGTGCCAGAATGACAAAAGATGTCTGACGAAAGTCAGATGCGAAATAGACAAAGTATGTGCTGAGGTAGCTCAGTTGGTAGAGCATCTGACTTGTAATCAGGCGGTCGAGGGTTCGATTCCTTTCCTCAGCACCATATAAACGAAAAAGGAGCCCCTCGCGGGCTCTTTTTTCGTTTATATGGTGCTGAGAAAGAAATCGTCCCTCAATTGTCACTTGACTCAGGTGGAGAGGTTCCCGTGGTTGTGTCACTCCCTTATTTCCAAAGAAGAAGCTCAGACCCACGGTATCTGACGAAGTCAGATCAAACGCGATACAGCGTTAAGAAAACGATTAACTATCGTTTTTAGCGTCACAACCTGCCCACTCTTTTTAATTATGACAACATCATACACATGAGATTAAAGAAACAGATACCCTCTTCAGTAAAATCATCATCAAAGAGAATTCCGAAGAAACCTCCTAAACCAGTTGAACCTCAGAACCATCAAAAAATCAATGAAATGAACAGACATATAGCAATTGATTTGATGGGTGTATCAATTAAGCAGGGAGACCAAGAAAGACCTGATCTTAGTCATCAACTCGGACCAAGACCTGGTCCATAACCCCCTAAACCTTCTCAACTGCCTTCAACTTCTCAACTAACTTCTCATGCTCCTCATCACCAATATTTTTATCTCTGTAAGTCAGTGACTTAATAGCTTCTGGTCTACCATAACAAATTACGTTATCACCAATATTAATTATGGTCTTACCATTAGGGGCACCCATAAAGTTTTTTTTCTTACCATCACGTCTTTCAATACTAAGAATCAAAGTCCCTTCTCGATCGAGTTTAAGGTCTTTAAGTTCTTTACCGAGCATCCAACTATCTTCTTCAATAGTGATAGCTGAGATAACAAAGCCCTTACCGAGTCCTAGAATCTCGTGATAATCAAAAATTTCCAGATGAGAATATTTTTCAAGTGCATCTATAATGAGTTTTTTCATTGCGTAAGCAATAAACTTGGAGCGCACAAAAAGAATAATACTAATCAAACCAAAACATAGAATGGCAAAAATCACCATGACATCTTGGGTTTCCTTGCCATTAAACGCAAGTATCAAAGAAGCAATTGAAGTTGTTAAACCAGCATTACCACCCATTATCAAAATCTTGATGATGTTTCTTCTTGACGGGTGTGCAAGTATTGTTTCAGATTCTTTTGTTGTGAACCCTGCTCCCGTAAAAGCAGATAAGGATTGAAAGCCAGCAATATCAGGTGAGAGCCCGGTCAATTCAAGAGCAACCGAAGCTACTCTAACGACTAGCATACTTGTCAAAATTACAAAAAATAAACTAAAGAGAGCGAGCATACCTGTTTATAATATACCCATAGAGCCAGCCGTCAAAAGCTCAACCAATAAGAGATAAGATCTTTTCCAAAGGCAATCCCAAAATAGTCTCTGCCTCACCTTCAATCTTCTTAAAAAGTGCATGTCCATTACGTTCAAACATATAGCTACCACAAGAGTGGTATGGCTTTTCCAACTCAACATAGTCCGCTATTTCTTGATCACTAAGCTCACGCATTTTAAGCTTGGCAACTTGATAAATTTCGGCAATTAGTTTATCCCCCCGATAAACACAAGCACAACAATGTTGCAAATGAGTTTTACCACGTAATAAACTCAGATGTTTAATACAATTGTCAAAAGATCCTGGCTTATCAAAAATAACTCCATCCAATTCACAGATCTGATCTGCTGCAATGGTATAAGCCTCTGGATATTTTGCTGAGACGGACTGTGCCTTAGCAATAGCCAAACTCAAACCCAAGTCTTTCATGCTCAAATTGACGAGTTTTGTTTTCAACTCTTCTTCGTCGACATCAGGTTTAATTACTTCAAACTTAACGCCAGCCTTTTCAAGCATGATCCTGCGTGTCTCTGATCCTGAAGCTAAAATAATTTGCTTTGCCATCTGTCCATATTATAATGGTAAAATTCGCTTATGTTCAAACTCCTTTCACCAATTAGCGTTATCTTAGTAGCACTTGGTCTAATGGCCCGCAAAGATCCTTCTAAGCATGTCCCTTTAATGCTCTCAGCCTTTGCTGTAGACTTTATTCTCTTAATAATGATCGAATTTACAGATCATGCAGTAGAAGTCGTGGTTGAAGAAGTACAGAATCCAGACATGAATATGTTTACTATTTTTCATGCCAGTATCTCAACAGTACTACTCTTGTTATACTTTGCGCTAATCTATACAGGATTTGCTCGTCTTAAAGATAGAACCAAGTTTGTTCAATTACACAAGATGCTCGCTTATGCTTTTATCATTTTCAAGCTGACTAACTTCATTACGGCCTTCTACGTAGTTTAGGATGCAATGTCTCAACCCTTATCTGTAGGTGCTGAGCACGTACAGAACCTTCTTCATGGACCCAACTAAAAAACTTCGTTTTTAGCGTGTCCTTAGACATCCTGCAAAACCCCGTTTTGCTAGTGATGTCGACACAAAAAAGGTCGGAACGGTGCATAACATGGTTGTGAATGAAACCTAAGACAATAAAGGTAAAAGTGTGACCCATGTTGGGTCTCTTGAGACCCCCACTAGTTCCGTTAGTAAAGATAAAGGGAACTTTCGCAGGAACTCTATTGTAGTTTAAATATCGGCTATTCAGTCTAAGTCAAATGATTGAGATCAAGCTCAAAGATGGAGAGTCATAGGTCTATAGCTGAGGCATAAAGCAATAAGGAGACCCCTTATGAGCCCAGATGATAAATATGAATTTAAGGAAATAGCACAAGCTGCTGCAGTTGAAGCTTCAAAAAGCATCTCTGAATTTCTTGGCCAAGCTGTAGAATTGAATTTTTCTAGGTTGATCGACTCGTCAATGACTAGTGACAAAATCATTATCAAAAATGATTCACTGTTAGTTACTGCGTCAATCAAAGATTATGGTCCTCTATCACTGATTATTAGTAATATTCATGCACTCAACCTTTCTAATCTCTTCAAAGAAAACAATGGAGAAAAAACAGAAACCGAGCTTAAAGAAGAAGATCAGCAAACTCTTGCAAAACTTTGTAATGAAGTGGTCAACTCAGTAATCACATTCTTTATGAATAGTAACAAAGCTGCAGTTCTTGAAGTTGTAGAAACAAGTTCAAAATCTTTAAAAGCCGAAGATCCTGCAAGTCTCGAACTTCCAGCTGGAGTAGTAGACTCTATGGGGATGGGCTTCAAAATTAAGACGTCTAGTGGGCTTGAAGCTAGTATTCAAATTGAAACCAATACAAAACTCATAGATTTTTTAGCCAAGACACTTGTCGGTTTAAGACCAGAAGCAAGAGAAGGTCTAAGCACAGAAGAAACTAGTGCTGAATCTGACGCTGTTGAATCTGAAACAACTGTTGCAACAAAAGATCAGGCGAGGACCACTACTGATGATGAGACAATTAACCCTAGTCGCAATCTCAAGTTCATGCGTCATGTAAATACGGAACTTGTTCTTGAGCTTGGTAGATCAGAAATGCCGATGAAAGATATTTTAACGCTCACACGCGGCTCAGCCATTGAGCTTGATAGACCATGTGACAGACCTGTTGATCTATATGTGCACAATCAATTAATTGCGCGTGGTGAAGTAGTAGCAATAGACGACAACTTTGGTATCAAGATTGTTGAGTTAGTTGGCAATCTTGACGTGAGCCAAGGGCTTGAAGCGCTAATGCTGTAAATAGAATCTCAAAATTCCAACAAGACTTTGCAAACAACCTATGCAACTTTTGTTGCTTCATAATCGTCTACTTGGCTTTTATCCTTCCTCTTTCGCATCAAGCTGAGGGGAATAAACCCAAAGACGATTATAAACAAAGCCTCAAAAGCATAATAAGCATAGAGAGCAGTTGCTAAGCCATTGGTAAATCCGTATGAATGCAAACCAACGCCAAGTAAATTAATTCCAAACCACGATGTTATAACAACAACACAAGCAAAGACACTAGCTAGTGCAATTCCAAACTCTTTGAGCATACCAGCCAGCCTCGCATGGAAAATAATAGAAGACCAAAGCACTATCAACAGCGCGCCATTTTCCTTGGGGTCCCATCCCCAGAATCTCCCCCAACTCTGGTCAGCCCAAATCCCGCCAAGCATTGTGCCAAGGAAACTAAAACAAAGACCAAAAGCCAAAACTGGCAATATCAATCTATAACTGCGTTGAGCCAATTCTGAAATCGAATTACCGGCAAAAAATCTCTGAATAATATAAACATGGCCAATCACCCCAGCCATAAAGACTCCAGCATAGCCGATGCTGATACAAACGACATGTGTTGATAACCAAAAATTAGAATCAAGAACGGCAATTAATACTTGCATGGTATCACCATCACTAGCAAACTTGCCTGAAACCAGCAAAAGCAATAAAGCGACAAAGCTAGTCAAAATCAAACCTAGATTCTTGTCTACCACTTTATAAATAATCAAACCAATCATTGCAGTAATCAAAGCAACAAAAATAAAAGTCTCATATAAATTAGTAACTGGTGGTCTGCCTTGAATAATCACTCGTGAGACAAGTCCAAACAGGTGCAGCGCAAAGCCGCACAATGACATCGATAAAGAAAGCCATCTAAATAGCATTGGCAAAAAGATGAAGCTCGTCATTACTAATAGAAAAGCAAGTCCATAGAGAAACTTGGCATTACCAAAAGGATTAATCTTATTATAAAGAAGCTCTAAATCAGTATGAATTCTTTTATCAATCAAACGTGGTTTCACTAAAGTATTAAAAGCAATAATCGACTCGTCAAACTGAGCTTGATTCGCTGATTGGTAAGCCTGATAAACTGAATTAAGCAAGAGTAATTCTGGCTTGTTCGAATTCTCCATCAAGTCCCAGATACTCATCATCTCTTGCCCAATTGGGATCAACTTAAACTCTTCAATCGGTGTATAAAGTTCGTCAAATGCTTTATGAGTTTCAATCCAAGAATATAAAGCTAGAGCCAAACGCACTACTTCTTTATCTTTCTCACTTAACTGCTTAACACTAGAGATATCCAAATTAGACATCCACTCTTCAAGCCTATTTGAAGTCTTTAATATCGCAAAAAGATTATTCTCGCCAGTCTTGATGCCGAGATACTCAGTTGTTTGAGCAATATCAAAATCACTATGATTAAAAAAGATACTAAATGAATTCAAAAGTTGATGGTAGCTATTAAAATTACTGTAGACTCGGATAAACTCTTTGTCCAAATCCGTTCTATCAACATCTTCTTTATTCAAAGCCGCAATCGTAAAACCATAAAGCTTCTCAAAACTCATTTCCAACTGATCAAAACTGTATTTGCGATGTTTGACTGGCTCGATCTCCAAAGCCTCAAGTAATGCTGGGTCATTAATCAAAAAGATTTTTCTGCTCGTAGCCTTAGCTGGTTCAAAGACAGTCTCCGCAAACCATTGCGTGGCATCAACTTTGCCAATCTTAGAACGGCCAGAAAAACGCAATAATAAATTACGTGCATAGCTTGCTAATGGCTTATAACGTCCTTGCTCCAAAACAGTGACCTTCTCTAATTGACTCAAGTCAATTTCTTTGGCAGCAAGAGGCAAAGTGACAAATAAGAATAAAACAAGTACAAGCCTTTTAAACATCTCTCCTCCTTAAATAAGCAAAGAAAGCAAATCCAAAATGCCAAAACAAACCAAGAGAAATAATCAAACTAGATATATAAGGAAGCAATCTTGCTTGGTTCTTCACAACGGCAAGCACGGTAAATTCATTTCCGTCAAGATCAATACCATAACTAGATTGATAGACAGTGTAAGCCGTAGAACGAAAGGGTTGATTCATCGAGATGGTGTATTTGCGCTTACTATCACCCTCTATCACCTTGACTTTACTCAAATAAGACTTGGCTGTTTGAGTGCCTGGGTGCAAATCTCGCTGAACATCCAGTAATTGAATTGCAAAAGGCAAAGTATATTGTTTGCGCCTCAACTCAAAAATATATTGCTCATGGTCAATAGTCACAAAAGCCATACTTTCTTGCTCACCTTCAAGAGTAATCTCTCTGTTATCAACAACTAAGGTCACAGCCCGATTGTTTTTTTCAAAATCTGTTTCAACAGGAAGATTCTTTAAAATACGTCCAGCAAAAGGCGTATCAAAATATCGAGCGTTGAGGTATTTAGTACTAATATAAATTTTGTGAGTATCAATAGACTCATTTTGAAAGTCGGATTTATCTCCAAGGGCGACACCCGCTTTTTGCGCGGTTGCTACCTTCTTTTGAGCGCCCTGTACATCGAAACGTTGTTTCGAAACAGGTCTAAGTTCAACGAAGTTGCCGATACTGAGGTCTTTTTCTTTAAATATCCACTGTTGTCCATCTTTCCAAACAGCAAGCTCCCAAAGCATATAATCAGAAGCAATATTGCTTTGTTCAGCTTCCTTTAATTGCACAAATGATTCCTCACTAAAATGCAAGGTCATAAATGCACTAAGCATCAGTACAATCAAACCAGTATGAGAAAGTATCAAACCAAGGTTGGACCAGCGATAGCGAAAACGCAAACACAAAACACTAACAAGATTAATAAAGAGAACCCATATCACTAAGCGAGCACCTGGGACAATATATAAACCAGGCACAAACCAAGAATTAAAATAACGCTGTTGAGCCAAATAAAGACCATATTCAACTTGATCAATAGTCCCGAGCAAAACTAAAACAGCAAGCAAAAACAAACAAACTACTGTGAGTTTCAATGAAATCAAAAAAGCGATTATTGGGTTTTTGAGTAAGGCTGAACGCATTTAATAAATAATAGAGTTGTGAGAAAAGGACAATCCCCTTCCTAACAACTCTACCAAAAGCTTCGGTTTTGTGTATTTTTTGTTAGACCAAAATATTCAAGCACAGGACAAAGAAAACATAATACGAGGCTACGAAGGCAAAGCTTTTGCTAGAGTTATTGCCAATGGTTGTCCAGCACACAACAAGTCAAATAAATTACCAGCGCGTTTGGAATTTAGCTTGGCCTATCATACTTGCCAATATTACTATCCCTCTTATTGGTGCAACCAATATTGCAGTAATAGGCAGAATGCCAAGTCCAGTTTATATAGGCGCTGTCGCCCTGGGAGTTGTGGTACTGCAATGTATTTATTGGAGCTTTTCTTTTTTGCGCAAAGGCACCACGGGAGTAACAGCCCAAGCCTACGGTGCGCAGAACTATTCAGAAGTCTACTCCTCTCTAGCAAGAGCACTATTATTAGCTTTTTCACTAGCTACTGTCGTGATTGTCTTTCAAGAATTAATTTCCTGGTTGGCTTTTAATGTATTTTTAAACGGTAGTGAAGAAGTTGAAGCACTCGCCAAGGAATATTTTGGAATCAGAATCTGGGGATCGATTGCAACCATGGGGAACTACGTCATGCTTGGCTGGTTTTATGGGATACAACGCCCCAAACTTGCACTAATACTTAGAATAGCGATGAACGCTCTGAACATCCCACTGGCGATCTATATGGTCATAACTTTGCACTGGGGAGTCGCCGGAGCCGCTTGGTCAGCCTTGATTTCTCACCACTTCGTTTTTGTCTTGAGTCTCATTGTTGCTTTTATTTTACTCAAAAAAGAACAGGCTAATGCTAACGGGTCAATCAACTGGGGTTTCCTTAATGGAATCTTTGACAGAAGCAAATTAGTTCGCTTATTTAAAATCAATTCCGACTTGTTCATTAGAACAGTTTTACTGTTTATCGCATTCGCTTGGTTCACATCTGCTGCTGCAAGCCGTAGTGATTTAATACTGGCTGTAAACACAGTACTGATAAATCTATTTTGGTTTATTAGTTACGCTCTTGATGGCTTTGCCAATGCAGCGGAAGCGCTCATCGGGCAAGCCTATGGAGCAAAGAACCAAATAATGTTTAATGAGGTAGTTCATAAAACCAGTAAAATGGCAATTGTTTTTGCTCTTGTTTTTACTCTTGCTTATTTCATCTTTGGCACACAAATGCTTTCCTTAATGACAAATCTTGACTCAGTAAAAATCGAAGCAACTAAATATCTTCCTTGGTTAATTGCAATTCCTCTTACTGGAATTGGAGCTTTTCAACTTGATGGTATTTATATTGGACTCACCCATACCAGAGTATTGCGCAATATGATGATAGTCTCTTTTGCACTCTATGCAATAGCAATACTCATACTGCCTCAATATTTTGCTAATCATGGCTTATGGTTGGCATTACATATTTTTCTAATCGTTAGAGCAGTCAGCCTAGCAATTCCATTTCAGAAACTAAAAAATCAATTATTCTTAGACGAAAGCACCTAAAGTCAAGCAATTTGATGTTTAAGATCCCAAAATTTCGGGTATATAGTATATATCATCACAAAAATCTTATGATTTCTAAACTTATAGATACTTAGCGTTTAACATATTGGGTCTTTATTGGCCTTATCATTTTTTACAACTGAATATTCATAGGCTTTTTATAGAGCCTTTATATCCATAAAGGAGATTACCATGTCATGGTTTTTACTATTTTCAGCAATTATTTTAGAAGTACTCGCAACGGTGCAGCTCAAACTTTCACACGGCTTCACACGTTTTGATCACTCACTCAGCACAGTAATGCTCTTTAGTTTAAGCTTGATATGTGCTGCTTTTGCATTCAAGAAAATCGATATTGGTCTAGCTTATGCTTTATGGTCTGGACTAGGCACGGTCGGAATCGTTGCAATTGGAATACTTTATTTCAACGAGCCATCAAGTATCATAAAGATCTTTTTTGCTTGCTTAATTGTAGTTGGAGTTGTTGGTATAAATTATTATAGCTAAGACGAAGCAAAGCTCAAACCACTAAGCCCTAGAACTTGCCTCAGCTGCATTCGTCAATCCATATAAAAAATCCACGCTTATATCTAATTTATCTAAGCCATGTTTTGCCATTACTTTAGTAAAGTCATCTGCTGCAAGTGCCTTTTGTAAATCATTTTTATTAATTTCAGCATCATCACCATTTTGAACTTCATACAAACGTCTAGCAAGCTCTACCATTGCATTTGCTTTGGTATATTTATGGCTATGATAATCAACCTGGAACAATATTTGCTGTATAACATTATTCGGAAAGCCCCACTTATTTAACAAAGTAGCAGACAATTCCAAATGATTAATACCAAACTTCATGGTCTCCAAAGCAAGTCTATGATGAATACCTGATTCGGCTTGACAGATTTTAAACTCTTCTTCATAAAACAATTTAAACACCAAACTGCCTAGATTGTGAAACAAGGCAAGCATATAAGCTTCATCAGTAGCGTCTACACTCTGGTCTATCATTCCACAAAATCTTTTTGTCGCAATTGAAACAAAAACTGTTCTAAACCATAATTTCTTGTCAGTAATTGAATTTCTCGCAGCGATAAACAAAGCTATATTTTTGATTGTATTAAAACCAACATAATCAACAACTTGAACAATACTACGGAATGGTTTTCTAGCACCAACTGCTGCAGAATTGCCATATTTAAAAACATTAGCTGCAAGCACTTCATCCAAACCTAAAGTATCAGCGATTTGTTGTCTTCCAACAGCCGGATCTTCTACCATCTTAATTAATTGAATTGCAATTGGCGAGACAGATGTCATCTTCTCTGCTTTAGCAACAACCTCATGGGCCTTATCTACTGTTTTTTGTATCATTGACATCTCCTTTGCCCAGTTTAGTACTTGACATACAGTTATCTATATCGGCACTTGAGCCAGATACTTTAGTTTAAAAATATTAATATTAACCCAGGAGGCTGTCGGAATAAGGCTTGAGACTTTGTATTTTCTAGTGAATCCTTAACTAGTTCTTAACCTAAATCAACTGAAACCAAGTAACCACCATACTTTCGAAGATTAATGACTCCTGTATCCATAATCAAATACTGTCCTTTGATACCGTTCAAAGTGCCTTCTGCTACTGAATCTTTATCCAAGTTAAAACTTTTTATTTTATCGGGATAATTTATCACTGGATATTCAAGTCGTTGAATTTCAGTTGTCTCTGATAAAACTTCTGCTTCTTCCAAAACATAGCTCAAATCTTCATCAAAAATATCTTCTTCAATAAATGACCTTACTCTTGCAAGTACATTGGTTTTTTCGTCTTCAAGATCTCTATCATCAACATCGTTTTTGAGCATCTTGCGCCAATTAGTTTTGTCTTGCATTTCCTTAGCAAGTTCAGCTTCTATCAAACCAGCATGATAACGGCGCCTCAATGTCATTACTCGTAATGCTTGCACGGCACCTTGATCTACCCATCGAGTTTTTTCTTGTACTTGCCTCGTGACACCAATCTTCATTCCACTTGTAAGTGATAAATAAATTGAATGATTAATATTGCAATGTGACTCGGCAAAATCATTATCACGACAAGTACCCTGATCAAAATGACAAAGCTCTGGTTTTATAATACAAGTGTCACATTCAGCAAGATTTTGTAAACAAGGGAAGCAATGACCTTGTCCAAAACTCTTATTCGTTTTTCTTCCGCAAGCAACACAATTGATTTGGTCTTGAAATTCAATTTTGACTTTTTGACCAATATACTGATTCATTGGCTCCAAAATCTCATCCTCGCTTTTAATAGACTTTCCGCGAAGGTTCCGTTCATCTTCACTAGCAAAACTTCGTTTTGCAGGATGCCTAATCATCCTAAGCTGATAGTCAATTGAATTATCAGGATTGATCTGATGTTTCATTTTACGAAGATGTGCTCTGTAACTTAGCATTGCATTAAAATAACACGAATCTCATTTTTCGGCATCTAGAGGTCCTTACCAATGATGTTTCTTTTAAAAATTGCTATACTTGAAATATAATGATGACAATTCAAAAACTGATTACTAGACCTTTATTATTGATTTTATTGGTTGGGCTATCACTCAGCTTGCTTTCTTGCTCTAAACAAACAAGTCAGGATTCAATAAGTGCTTCTCAAACAAGTGAGCATACTGATGCCGAAGAGCCACTTGAAATTGCCACCATTGAAGGTAATCATTATATCGCCATCGCAGCACCACTAACTGGTCCTTATAAGGAACTTGGTAACAGCATTGTGGAAGGTGCCAGTCTTGCTGTAGAAGAATTCAACCAGACTGAAGGAGATGAAAAGCATAAAATCGGCACATTGATAATTGACGATGGCGGCTTAGTTTCAGAAGGACTAGCAAGAGCAGATTTAGTTATTGCCCAAAACGCTCTTGGAGTTGTTGGTCACTTAAATTCAGCCATCTCGATAGAAACCTCCAAGAAGTATTCACAGTCAGGGATTGCAGAAATTTCACCCGCGTCAACCAATCCTAAATTAACTGAAAGAACCGATATTAAGGGTTATGTCTACAGGACCATTGGTACTGATAGACAACTCGGTGACGTTGCAGCAAGATATGTAATCTCAAACCCCAAATTCAAAAGAGTAGCAGTACTCTATAACGACAGAGCCTATGGTGTTTCTGTGGCATCAGAATTTGTTCGAGTACTTGCAAGAGATCAAGAGAAAGAGATTGTACTGTATCAAGCCATTCCTGTTCGCACAAACGATCATACAGCAACAGCTAGCAAAGTCGCTGAAACAAAAGCGGACTTAGTATTCTTCATTGGTGAATACAATGATGCTGCTTACTTAGTTAAAGAACTCAAAAACATTTCTCCGAAGACTCAGTTCTTCGCAGCTGAAGGTGTTCATCACCAAACCTTTATTGATCTAGCCCAAGGTGTCGCCGAGGGTGCCCTTGTCATAGGAACCGCTCCAGCACCAGACTTCATTCGCGAAAGATACAAAAAGAGATACAAAAAAGAAAGCTCAGGCTATGTTGGTACCAGCTACAGAGCAACGATGTTATTACTTCAAGCAATCAAAGCAAATAAATACAAAAACCCTGAATCTATTGCCGAGACTCTCGGCGAGAATAAAATCTTTGATCCTAACGGTGATTTAATTGAACCAGATTTTGTAATTTACACAGTCAAAAATTCACGTTTCTCAAGCTAGGCCTTCTGCATTCCAGTATGAATAACGGTTGCTATGACTGGATTGCTTCAACCAGCTCACAACGAGCTTAGGTTTACTATATAATGAAGCTAATGAAATCTTCTATTAGAGTTCCTGCGAAAGTTCCCTTTATCTTTACTAACGGAACTAGTGCGCCGCACCGTTCCGGCCTTTTTTGTGTCGACATCACTAGCAAAACGGGGTTTTGCAGGATGTCTATTCACTTAGCTCTCCTTGCTCTATGCTTGTTTCTAATAACGGGCTGTTGCTGCATGAATAGTTGCCCAGTGCCGTCAACAATCCAAGATGCACGCAAGCTCTTCGTAGTTCATATTCACGGTGACTGGTGCAAGACTTGTGGCAGTATAGATTCGATCATTCACGAGACTGAGGATTATTGGACAAAAAGAGACAATGTTGAATACTTAGTTTTTGACGAGACTAATCCAGCCAAAATCAAAGCCTCTGCAGCAATTGCCATGAAACTCAATCTTGCAGACCATTTCGAAAATGAAAGACACACCGGTGAATTACTTTTTATCGATCAAGACACTAAGAAAATTCTTACCAAGTTCTATGGGGTTGCTTCACAAGAGCAATATATAGAAGCAACTGAAGAATTACTCAAAGGTAATGAGGTTGCCAGTATTCTTGCCAAGCGCAGAAATTACCAACTCTCTAAACCAACAAAAAAAGAAATCCAAAAAGCCAAACTACTAGTAATTGATATTCACCACGACATGTGTGGCGGTTGCTCTATCACTGCTCCCGTTTTTGAAGAAGTGGCCAAAGACTATATAAAAGACAAGAGAGTTTGTTTTATGACTTTTGACTTGAGTGATAGAACAACGACTAAGGCCACTCGCGAACTTGCTCAAGAGCTTGAGATAGAAGAAATCTATAATAATCAAAAACATACAGGCGAAGTTCTTTTTGTCAAAAGAAAGAATAACGAAATACTAGATAAATTAATACTAGAGCGTGATATACAGGTCTATCATGATCTAATTAAGAAGCTCAAAAAACAAGTATAGATTAATACAAATTAGCTAGATTCTTGAAGCTTCAATGACAAATATAATAGTTTTCTCATTCATAAGAAGCCCATTCCAGAGTAAAATCAATAAGAATCAATGGATATTACTGCAATTACTTACTCTCTTTTTATTCCCCTTCTTAATTCTATACACGAATTAACCAGTGGTGTAGGCTTAGCTAGTTTTGGCTGGGCAATTGTTTTTCTAACAGCCGGCGTCAAGCTCGTCCTAACTCCGCTTACTTATAAGCAAATCAAAAGCACCAGAAAGATGCAGAAAATTCAGCCGCAAATGAAAAAGCAGCAAGATGATTTTAAAAAAAGAGAAGAGAAACTCAAAAATGATCCTGCTAAGTTGCAAACTGAAAGAGCAGCTTTTCAACAAAAAATGATGAGCTTCTACAAAGACAATGACGTAAACCCACTTGGTGGTTGCTTGCCTCTCTTAGTGCAAATGCCTATTTTACTTGGTTTGTTCTGGACTTTCTCTGGACCTCCTTTTAAATCCAAACCAATTTTTGTTGACATCAAAGTTGTTTCAGCTGCCAAAGCAAACAAAAAACAAATCAAATATTATGACAAAGGTGAGATCTATGTAGATTCAGAAGGTAGAAGAGCAAGAATCATGCTCAATGCCAAGAAGATCACTATGCTTGAAGGTGAGAGCTACAAGCTCAAAGCAACTAAAGCAATGGGCGATGCTCATTTGGATCCAGCTGCAATCAAGTGGGGCTTCTTTAACGGCGTTAAAGACAATGACTTTGTCGACCTTGAAGCTAACACAGACGGTAGTGCTGTGATTACTGCCATAACCGCCGGAGGTAGTGCCAAACTAGAAGCCAAACTTCCGCAGAGCTTAAAAGATGATAGCTTCTTTTTCATTAAGGATTTTGGTGACACTGGAGTCTTTAATAAAGAAACAGGCACTCTCAATATAGATATTTTGATTCTGGTAGCGCTCTTTGGAATCAGTATTTGGCTCTCTTCTAAACTCAACGCACCCAAGCTTGCTGAACTGAAACCAGGCGAAACAGAAGATCCACAAGCGGCAATGCAAAAATCAATGGCAACCATGATGCCAATCATGATGACAGGAATGATGTTAATTATTCCTCTTCCAGCTGGTGCTCTTCTCTATATGATAGTTTCAGGCTTTATTCAAGCTGGCCAGACTTACTTTGCTATGAAGCGCTATGACAAGTAGCTTGGTCTGCACCGGGATCTGCATTATGTAATAAGGGGAAAACTCTTGGCTCAACAGGCTTTCCATTTACAAGCAATTGTTTATTTCTAGTTTCTAGTCTATCCTTCTTAGTTGCAATCTCAGTTTTTAAATGCTCACGCAAAGTTTCTATTGCTGGTCTTAATTCGTGATCTCCATCTTTTGGCTCAAGCATCCTCAATTGATCAAATTGAAGTGGTCTATGTATTACGATTGTTGGATTACTCGGTATAGTAGCAAGATGCAAGCTTGCCTGTTTTTTCTTATGCATATACTTAAGAATTATTGATCCAGAATCGTAATCCAAGTCTAAAGCATCAATGATAATGTCGTTAGCTTTGGGTTTCAATAGTTTAAATCTAGACTTTTGCAATAAATCAGCGAGAGCAATTTTCTGAAGAGCCTCAGTATGCTTATTCGTGTCCAAACTAATAGAGCGTGGCTTGGTGAATAATGGATCCGAAGGATTTGGACTCGGATATCCAGTATAAACATCGATTAGATTAGGTTTTTCACTAGCAGTCCAATTGTCTATCTGTTTAATCCACTGATTAATTCTTGCTCTGCTTAAGCATGCTCCCGGTTCAAAAGCTGGACTTGTCATCTAAATAAGATAGTAGCACGGAGCTTATCTATCAGCTCTTCTTATCAGTGAAAATTAAATCTTTCAATGCCTGATAATGAATCTTGGCGGCACCCAAAAGATTCACATCAGCCTCAGGGTCAGGTTGATCACAAGCTACATACAATAAATTGGTATTGTCAATATTCTTGAATTTCTTAATCAGGCTTTGACCCTGCTCGCAAAAATGAGATTGAAAACTCATCAGGATCAATGTCTTATAGCGAGAGAAAAATACCTTATCAAAATCATCCACTGTTTTAATTAGATAAGTATCCAAAGCAAAAACTTCACGTATTTCATCTTCCTCTAATTTCGGGTGTTGCAATATTACAACGGCTGTATCTTTTTGAGCAAGTTCTTGATCCTTGGTTTCAAAATAGCTCTGTATTTGTGGCAGTGGTTTATTTAGTTCAATTGCAGCAAGGCAAAGCTCATGCATCCTCGTCATTGCAGCAGCTTGATCAAATGCTTCTGGCTCAGAACCTAATCTTCGTAGGTCATTAAAAAAGCCATATAATTTAGAAATAGTCTCGTGATAGCGAGCATAAAACTCATAGACATTGGAAGACTTGAGATTATTCAAGTAATCTGCAACTGCCACAGCATCATCAATATTGGTATTCCAGATGATTAGATTATTCCCAGCAAAAATCATATCCAAAGCAAGTTCTTTATAATCACCATACTCGGCAAGTGCTTTCATAGTAATTTCATCACTAATCACCAAACCAGAAAATCCAAAATTGTCTCTAAGATCATCCATTATAAACTCACGAGAAAGGCTCACTGGATGAGTAGAGCAAATCGCTGACTGAGTTTCAATATCCTCAACGTCAACCAAAATATGCGCTGTCATAATCGCATCAACACCTTCTTCGATCGCTCTAAAAAACGGACTCAAGTGCCCCATATAATTATGATGATCCAAACTAATATGCGGCAAAGCCAAATGAGAATCAATATCAGTAGCACCATGCCCAGGAAAATGCTTCACGCAGCATCCAATCCGAGCTTCAACAAAAGTCTCGACCATGATGGCAGCCTGCTCCATCACTAACTTGCAATCATGCCCCAGTGAACGAGTGCCAATAACTGGGTTACGCGAATTCGTATTCAAATCAACACAAGGTGCAAAAACAAAATTGAAACCAAGATCCTTCAGGTCATAAGCCAATAACTTAGTATGCTCCACCAATAAATCAGCATCTTCATTTTCTGCACTGACCTTACCGACAGCCATCAAGCTTGGTAGATTTGGACTAATCTTGCGCAAGCGCTGAACCTTACCACCCTCTTGATCCACGCTTATAATTAAATCTTCACCCAATAGTTTTTTGAGATCTCGTATCAATTGCTTAACTTGCTGGCGCGATTCTATATTAGTATCAAAAAATATAATCCCACCTGGATCAAGCTGCTTCAGCTTAGTTGTAAGACTGTCTGTTAGAGTAGTCCCTTCAAAGCCGACGATAAACATCTTACCAAAATTAATCTTGCTGGCTTCTAGCATAATAGATTCAATTCCCCTAAATAGCTCTCGAATAAATCTAATGATCTTTGATGTCTTTGTTCAAATTCATAATCCAAGACAGCAAAATATTGCTGCAAGGCTTGTTTACTCAAACCAGTTTGCCTATAGGCTTCAATAATCATATCTGGGTAATCCTCCGTCAATGATTTATTTTTCTTGGCTATCAAAACTTCACTGATTTTTTCTTGCTGCAAAGCTGACTGCTTGTTAATAACCCAAAGACCAAAAACCATCGGCAAAGCAGTAAGTTGATACCACTCAGTGCCCAAATCAATTTGAGTACTATGCGTCTTCTCCAATAGAGCCTCATCACCAATTAAAAGCTTGATTGGCATCTGATCATTATTCTCATCAAAACAAACAAACTCAACCTCTTTGCCACTTGGATTAAATATCCTACCAGCTTCAGGCTTAAAACCATAAGTCTTAACCAAGATGATCTTCAAAAGATTCACAGAGCTAGCGCTCTTGTCAGTGATAAATATTTCACTAGCTTGAGTCAATCCCTCAATCCCATCCTTTACAAAAAGAATCACACTCTGAGCTTGTTCTTTAGTACTAATAGAAATCCCATCTACCTTGGTATAGAGCGGCTTGTTCAAAAGATATTCATAACTAGAAATCGGTGCAAGATCAAGCTCACCAGCGCGAAGCATACGATTTAAATCACTTGGGCTTGATTCGACAAACTCAAAACCATCCTCAAACAAATCAGCAGACTTGTAATTAACTGGCAAGCAGTTAATGAAATTGATTGAGCCGATACGAACTAGCTGTTTGTCTGTTGAAGTTTGCAGCACAAAGCAATTATACAAGACCTTGGCTGCTAGAGTGAGAGGCTAGCGTGATTAGCGCAAAGCTAGTGTTTAAAGCCCTGAGCTATTGGCATACGTCTTCCAAAACCAAAGGCGGTTTGAGCCAGCTTGAGCACTGGCGGTGATTGTTGGCGTTTGTATTCAGCCCTATCAATCATATTCAATACTCGTTTAACAAGTTCCTGATCAAAACCGGCCGCAACAATCAAATCAAGTGACTTGAGATCCTCGATATAGAGTTTGATAATCTGATCCAAGACTTCATAATCAGGTAAAGAATCGCTGTCTTTTTGATTTTCTCGCAACTCAGCACTTGGCGCCTTCTCAAGAATATTGTTTGGAATAATTTCGTCCTTGGAATTAATATGCTTGGCTAAATCAAACACAGTGGTCTTCAACAAATCACCAATCACAGCAATCGCCCCGCAACTATCACCATACAAAGTAGAATAACCAACGGCAATCTCTGACTTGTTACTAGTCGCAAGCAAAATTGCATTCATTGAATTTGCTTGAGCCATTAATATATTGGCTCGCAAGCGCGATTGCAAATTCTCATCAGCCAATGGAGTTAGATTCGTCATCAGTTTACGCATTAACTCATGCGCTTCTTTGATCTCGATGATCTCATAATTAATACCAAGCTTGTTGGCGAGTGTTTCAGCATCTTTGAAACTCTCATCACTGGTAAAAACAGAAGGAAGCATATAAGCATAAACATTCTTGGCGCCAATCGCTTCAGTTGCAATATAGGCAACTATCGCTGAATCAATTCCACCTGAAAGTCCGATCACTATCTTATCAAAACCACACTTGCGGACATAGTCTCTCAGACCAAGTATCAGTGCTTGTTTCAACTCTTCAAGATCGGAATCAAGGATATCAAGCGCCGTATTTTCGGCAAACAATATCTCAGAATCAAGTACTAATCTATCCGGCTCAAAACTCTTTGCTTTAGCAATAAGCTTCGCTGAGCTATCAAAAGCAAAAGAACCACCATCAAAAATCAATTGATCATTAGCACCAACTTGATTGACATAAACAATCGGCACTTTGTATTTCTTAACCAAATTAGCGATCAATTCTTGCCTAAACTTGGGCTTAGCCAATGCATAAGGAGAAGCAGAAGCGTTGATTATAATTTCAGCACCAGCTGCAATCAATTCCTCAAGCGGATTTTTATTATAAAGATTAGGATAGGCTTCCATCCAAATATCCTCACAAATAGTCAGACCCACTTTAGAGCCCTGCCAGTCCCAAATCTTGGGGCGAGTACCAGCGGCAAAATACCTTAGCTCATCAAAAACATCATAACTTGGCAACAGTACTTTATGAGTGACCATTTTGATCTTGCCTTCAGCCAAACAAAACAAAGAATTAAAATATTTGTTACCAAAATGCTTATTGGGTGCTATACCACCAACAATCACTGCAAACTCATCATCAGTATAAAGTGCAAGTTCATTAATAAAATGATCTTGCTGTTCTAAAAACCCATGCTTGAGAATCAAATCCTTCGGCGGGTAACCGAGCATTGAAAGCTCCGAGAAAACCAACAAATGAACTCCGTTTTTTTTACAGAACTCAATCTCTTTGAGCATCAACTTAAAGTTGTGTTCAATTCCACCAACTATAGGATTAATTTGACTTACGGCTAATTTCACTGGTTTGATTTTAGCACCTTGAAGTTCACTTCGTTCACGGTGGTGCTCACTGTGTTCGCAGCCAGTACAAAGTGCTAAAATAATGCCCATGACAGAACAGAAACTCAACCAAGTCAAACCCCTAAGTCTAAAGATTAATGAGCAACATCAAATCTCTCTAGGAGAAATCAAAGTAGCTGAATTAGTGAAGCAGTATGGCAGTCCAGTTTATTTACTTTGCGAGCAAACAATTCGTGCAAGAGCGCAAGCCTATACCCAAGCCTTTCAAGACAACTATCCTAATCACATGGTGATTTACGCCAGCAAAGCACTCAATTGCATGGCAATGTGCAAAATCATAGAGCAAGAAGGACTGGGTTTAGATGTTGTTAGCGCAGGCGAGTTGCATACAGCGCTTGAAGCCAGATTCCCAACAGAAAGAATTATTTTTCACGGCAATAATAAAAGCCAAGACGAAGTGAAACTAGCAATCAATACTAGTGTGACTTTGGTGCTTGATAATAGAACTGAGCTTGGTTTTATTGAAGCTCAGCTTGCTCAAGACCCAAGCAAAAGCTGCAAAGTCTTAGTACGCGTCACTCCTGGTATTGAATGTCACACACATGAATACATCAAAACCGGCAAAATAGATTCCAAGTTTGGTTTCAACATTGAAGAACTTGATGAAATTATCACTAGACTCAAAAACAATAAACAAATTACCATTAGAGGTTTACACGCACATATCGGTTCACAAATTTTTGAAACCGTACCACACAAAGACACTTGTAAAGTACTACTTCAACTCTACAAAGAAATCAAAGACAAACACGGACTAGAGTTTGAAGACATCAACGTTGGTGGCGGGCTTGGAATCATGTACACCAATCAAGATGATCCTCCTGAAATAGAAGATTGGGTCAAAATTATCGCTGGCTCAATCAAAAGCAACTGCAAAGAGCTTGGTCTCAAAGAACCTCGTGTTCTCACTGAGCCTGGTAGAAGCATAGTT
This sequence comes from Candidatus Melainabacteria bacterium, assembly GCA_018695135.1. Lineage (GTDB taxonomy): Bacteria > Cyanobacteriota > Vampirovibrionia > LMEP-6097 > LMEP-6097 > JABHOV01. The sequence goes on from JABHOV010000048.1 coordinate 22,329, forward strand.
GGTCCAGCTGGAATCACCGCTTATAAGGTAGGCAATATCAAAGACATCCCTAATGTCCGCAAATATATCGCAGTTGATGGTGGTATGGCAGACAACGCTCGCCCCATTATGTATCAAGCAGAGTATCTTGCAGAGATTGATGGCAAAGATCCAAACAAGGACACCGAGCTAGTTACCGTCGCTGGCAAGTACTGCGAGTCAGGTGATGTATTAATTCGTGACATCAAGCTAGCTAAAGCAGCGCAAGATGACATCCTTGTGGTTTATTCAACTGGCGCTTACAACTACAGCATGGCTTCAAACTACAACCGCGCTACCAAACCTGCATTGGTCCTAGTCAACAATGGTCAATCTCATATCATGGTTCAGGCTGAGGATATTGATGACCTTTTGAGGAATGATAAAATGCCTGTGCATTTAAAGTAGGCACTTCGTGCCGGTTGCGCAAATCAGAGATTTGCTGGTTGTGGTCGCTTTGCTCCCTGGTTGCGTAGCCTAACGGCTACTGGTTGCGGCACTTTGTGCCTGCCTCACATTAGTCATTAACTTTAAAAGCAGCGAAGCCCAAACAGTAAGCTGTAAAGCTTCCGCAACCAGCAAATGAAATGAGCGCAAGCAGGAAGCTTTAGCTTCCACAAGCGGCACGAAGTGCCTTATAATATAGACAGAGGTCAAGGCATATAGAAAATACTAATATCAACCTAAACTACATTGACTTAAAGGAATTTCTCTACAAATTCCTTGATTTAGAATTGAACCCACTAAGCATGGCAAGCTTGATCATCCAACTTGCATTTATTGCTTGGTTAATTTATCAAGTTTATATGAGGTTCCAAGGAACGCAAGCTGAGAGAGTTTTGCGAGGCTTAGTTTTAATTATTCCAGTGATTTTGCTTTGCTACGCACTCAAGCTGCAAATCATTACTAGGTTACTCGAGATTTTTTCACCTACTATATTAATAGGTTTGATTGTCATCTTTGCGCCTGAATTTAGGCGAGTACTGATGCAACTCGGTGGTAATCTATCTTTGGTTGACTACTTGCATATTGCTGAATCCAAAAAAAGTATCAACGACGCTTGTGATGAGATTATTCAATCACTTGCCAATCTCCAAAAAAACAAAATCGGCGCCTTGATTGCAATTGAAAAAGCCAATGTCGATAGATACTACATCAACCCCGGCAAAAGTCTTAATGCCACACTCAGCCAAGAATTACTGTTAACAATTCTCAATCCCAAGTCACCACTACATGATGGAGCGGTAATCCTTAAAGGCTTCACAGTGATTGCAGCTGGCGTCATCCTGCCTATGACTGAAAACCCTAAGCTCGATTGGCAGTATGGTACTAGGCACAGAGCGGCAATTGGTTTTAGTGAAATAACTGATTCATTGATTCTAGTTGTTTCTGAAGAAACCGGTGAGATATCCTCAGCCCAAGAAGGAAGATTGACAAGTTACGCAAATCCTGAATTATTACGCAACCGTATCCAAACTTTTTATTCAGAATTACTCAAAACAGAGAAGAAAAGCAGTAAAGTTGGTCAATACCTTAATGACTTCTTTGCTAGTATCAAAGCTATAAAACAGGGAAAAGACGAGGATAAATCAGAGATTTCCGAGGAAATTGGCTAATTGGTCATACGCAATAATAAAGAAATTGCGAATTCTTTATTATGTATTGCATTTTTTAATAATTTCTTGCTAATATAGATCATTATGAACGAAAATCAACAAAAAATATTTGTAGTAGACGATGATCCAGCAATTCTTGAGCTGGTAACCTCTAATTTAGAGATGCAAGGATACTCTGTCGAATCAGCGGACAACGCTATTGACGGTCTTGCCCTAATTCAACAAAGCCCACCGAGTCTAATTGTTTTAGATTTGATGATGCCTAATCTTGACGGTTTTACAGCTTGTCAAAGACTTCGTCAAAACGACAAAACTAAAGAAATTCCTGTGCTTATGCTTACAGCTCTAAGTAGAACTGAAGACAAAGTTACTGGTTTTGATTCTGGTGCTGATGATTATTTAACTAAGCCCTTTGAGCTTGCAGAACTTTTTGTTAGAGTGAGAGCTCTTCTTAGAAGATCTGGTGCTATCACTTTGGCGCAATCAATCCCTGAAATTCTTCACGCTGGCGACATTACATTAATGCCTGAGTCTCGTGAAATCAAGATTGATGACCGTATCCTAAGACTTACTCCAATTGAGTTTGAAGTTCTTCATTGCTTAATGCAAAACCACGGTCAGACAGTTAGTCCTGGAACTTTACTTAAAGAAGTTTGGGGTTACTCACCTGAGGATGATGTAGATACTATCCGTGTTCACATCAGACATCTAAGATCAAGAATCGAAACTGGTGAGAAAAAATATATCAAAACTGTTTACGGTGGTGGATATCAATTAATTCCTGATGGTTTCGTTAAGCATGCACAAACAGCTACTGTAGCTTAAGCAACTTAAACACAGTTCAAAATTTGAATGTAAAAAGCCTTCTCATTACGAGAGGGCTTTTTTTGGGGGGAACACAAAATAACTTATCGCGTCTTTGTATACAAAAGCGATGGCATTTGCCATCAATTTAACGGGTAAACGGCCCCAAAGGCCTAAAAAAGGAGATCGTAAAAATGAAAAAAATACTATGTATACCAGTAGCAATGTCGCTACTACTATCAATTGTTATTGCTAAACCAGCCAAAGCTATGGAAAAAGGAGTTCTCTCTATCATAGGACCAATCGTCGGTGCGCCAATTGGTGGTGTTATGGGCTTGATCCGTGGATTTACAGCTAAAGCTATTGATGGCTCAAACCATTTATCAGAGGACCTTGGCGACGGTTTTGTCGGCAGACTTATTGGTACTCCAGTTGGACTTGTAATTGGTGGTGTTGTCGGTGGAGTCACTGGTTTAGTCAACGGTGTCGTTGACGGTATTATAATCGGCATCGATGATCCATTATCAGCAGAGAGTGCTAGTTTGGATGGTGATTTTATAGACTATGATCCATTTGAATTATTTGAAGGAAAATCATTTGCTCAATAATTAGCATTTGAATAAACTTGTCGGTAATGAAGCTCCTCCCGGCAAGCCGCGGGGAATTAAACCCAAAGACGATTAAAAGCCCTCCCTCAACGGA
>JABHOV010000108.1 GCA_018695135.1 Candidatus Melainabacteria bacterium
AACCAGTGAGCAAAGCGAACGCAACCAGCGAACGACAGTGAGCGCAACCGGGAGCAAAGCGACCTTAAATAAAAAAAAGCGACTCGTCGGGATAGACAAGTCGCCATCGATCATCGGTTGGAATTAGTAAATCGTACTCCCTCCCCAGAAAGTAGTTTTACTACATATTACCAGTGATGAGAGAATGCCCCTATCTCACCATCGGCAAAAGTGTTAGTGCAAGAGACGCATTAGCTTGCCGCTGCGTACTCATTGCCACCGTGCTAGAACGAAGAATAAATCCCCGCACAGCAATACTAGTCTCTCTTGCAAAATCCGCGTCCCGCAATCGTGACCTCGTCGCCAAAGCAGCTGACCGACTGCCGCTCATGGACTGACTCTTAGAAACAAAAGCGTTTTCTTTTGCCCCCAAACTTGATTGTGCAGCCGAGACATTGTCAATGGCATTATCAAGTCCTGTGATAATGTCATCAAGATCCCCTGTGACTACATCTATATTGTTTAATGCTTCGCCTAATGCCCCGCCACCATTGCCTGCATTGATATTGCCAGCGACATCACCCGAAGCAGAATCAAAACTAGCACTCAAATCTATAGAGTCGGTGTTGCCAGAATCCGTACCCGTTTGGATACTAATAGTACCGGCACTAGCATCTAATAATTTAATTCCATTAAAACTACTACCCCCGGCAATATCATCGATATTACTCAAGCGCGAATCTATTTCACTTTGAATCGCTTGTTTTTCCACAGTACCCAAAGTATCATTATTTGCCTGAACAGCAAGTGAACGGATCTCCTGCAACTCAGTTTGTATAGAACCCAAACCCGCTTCCGCTGTTCGAATCAAACTAACACCATCACCCAAGTTGCGATCAGCAACCTCATAACCTCTAATTGAAGAAGTCAAAGACTGAATGCGAGCAGTATTTGCAACATCATCTGCTGCCCCGTTAATCCTTAAGCCTGAAGACAATCGTTCAATTGCCTGACCTATGGTCCGGTTACTCTGTTTATAGGCATTTCCAAAAACTGTACTAAAGCTATTAAAGCTAATCCCCGTAAGCATTCATTTTCCCCCGATGTGCTCTATATACACCAAACGGAGGACAAAATAACGCCCGAAAATTAGATATTCTTAATATTCTTCCTGTATTCTATTATATCGGCAATCTAAGCCCAAACTTGAATGAAATTATTTTAATCCATAGGAAATGGAGATACCCGGGATCTCCATTTTTAATATTCAAAAGCAGAAGCTACTGAAACTTAGAGATTTCACACAAAAATATAAAAAATCTGTTAGAATTTATATTAATTAGGACAAGGAACAGATAAGCCGCGACGTATTGTTGTGCGCTTAATGAAACAAATGACGAGTGCAACACTAGCAACTCCGCATAACTATATGCCGGTATCAACTGCTCCGAGCCAGCCAGGATTTTTGGGTGTCGCAAAAAGCGTACTCTCAAGTTTATTCAATGATGCAGCAGCCGGCATAAACAACTCTACAACAGTCAACACAGCAGTTAAACTATTGCACAAAGCACCAGAATACGCTTCTTCAATTAGCCCTCTGGTCCGTTCAACAACCAATCAACTTTCTGGTTTCTTTGATCTTGAACAACGGTTTTTCACAGGGTCAGATTTTGCAAGCAAAGAACTTACCACTGAGCATATACAAACGACATTGAAAGGTATCCCTGGTCTACAAATTGAAACCAAGCTTCTTAGTACAGAGGCTAATCGACCGACTTTGACTCAGTTTCACATCACGCCAGGAACAACAATCTTCGAACGTCCTTTGAATATTCTCTCTGGGATTAGAACTTCAGCTTTATATAAATTAAATGGAGCTCAAGATTTTGTCAGACACGGCATCCCGGTTATCATGAGCGATTACAGCGGATACGGAGCCACTTATGGTCAAGCAACGGTCCACTGCCAGACCCTAATAGCTGATGCAATCAAAATGCTTGAAGCACAATTCAAAAACCATTCAGAAGTTCATCTATTAGGTCACTCTCTTGGTAGCGCAATTGGGGCAAATGCATTTGCCAAACTGAGTGCTACAAACCCCAATTTTAATAGTGGCAACTTTATCTGTGCCTCTGGCTGGAATGACTTTGATAGCGTCTGCAGTGAACTACCACAAACAACACTAAGACCATTTGCAAATATGCTCAGAGGTTACGCTAATAAATTATTCAAAAACGAATGGAACACTGGCGCAAATCTATGTGCAACAATGGACAATATAGTCAAGAATATTACTACAAAACCAGCACAGCCAGGGGGAAAATTCCGCATTATGATAGTTCACGGCATCAATGACAATCTTGTTTCCATAAAACAAGCAGAGAAACTACAACGAACTCTCGAAGCTCACAAAGCTACATTACCACCAAATCTACAAGATCACTTCGAAATTAGCTTTTTAACCGTCCAAGACGCCGGTCACTTCAATACCAGAAAAGGTGATCTAGCAATCCCGTTTGAAGAAATTAGAAAAGCCCTACTTTCTCAAAATCCTAGTACAGCGGCAAGTCCCGTACTTGCGAACACAACACCTTACATCAACAATATTCCACCAAAGTTAAGAGCAGCCTAAGTAATTTCCTCAAGAGAATAGTTATATTTGCCTAGTCTATGGGTATGATTACTTATAGGGAACGACTCATATAAAAGGAACTTTCGCCGGAAGTCTGATGGATAGCTTAAATCTTACAAACAGCTTAATAGGAATAGTCGGGATTGTAGTAATAACCTGGTTAGTCTTTCAGTATGCTCCAATGATACAGCAGGCTTTAGACGAGCAGCTTGGTGGCTTGACTGGTAGTTCTGCAAATACATCAAATCAACCCTTATACAAGATTTTTTATAAATACCAACATGAAAGCTCTGAACAATGGATTAGATGGATACTTGCACAAAACGAAGAGACCAAAGCCAAAGCATATGAAAGATTGCAAACCTATTTAGAAAGTCCTGCACCAAGACTAGGGCTTAGTGCCAAAGATGTCATTATGGCAGTTGCCGCATTTAAGCGCCAAGATAGTTTTGATACATTAAGTAAATTTTTGGACAATGTGAGATCTCATCTTGGAACTTTAAAAACCATAGAGCTATTCTATCCACAACTTCTTGCTTCATTAGTTCGATTAGATCTGATCAGAGGTGCCAAAATTCTAAAAGAAGAACTAGAGTACTTTAGTCAAAAAAGAAATACTGCCGAAATCACTTACGACAACTTTAGAATCAAGATCGTTAGAACATATAAGCAAATGGAAATTCTTCCAAAAGAAACCAGAGATTGCATAATAGCAACATTGTGTAATGGCAGTTATAGCGCAGCATTCAGAGAAGAAGTAATCAAAGTGATTGCCGAGCATCTTGACACCGATGTTTCTGATTACGTTTACCCCAAAGTACTAAGGTATTTCTTGCAAGATGAAGTTCCAGCAATTAGTGAAGAAAGTGAAGACGTACTTGAAAACCTCTTCTATACATTCAAAGACTTTAGTAAAGGACACAAAGAGACTTGGAGCCTTTTACTTGAAGCTTGTTACAAAGAAAAAACTTATGAATTATATATGAACCTTTTAACTGGGCTCGTTGCCGACAGAACAGAAAAATTTGAAAATGAACAATTACTAGATATCCTAAATATCAAAGAACCAGCCAAGGACGCCTTTCGGAGTGCATTACAAGAAAGAAACTATGTAACAGACGGAGAGATGACTATTTTCAGATCCAAAGTTAAAGCCGAAGACCTTGAATTTAGTTCTGATACTGTAGTCATAGAGAGACTGCGCAAAACCAAATCAGTAGCCAGTTCTTTATTAGAACCATACAAACGACTAAGAGTAATTGTGGAGAAGAATTTCTCCACCGCCAATAAATCTGAACGTAGAGTATCACATACAATTAAATTAATCACTGGTACTAGCGACAGAGAAAAACTCTATTTATTGAGAGCCTTAGCGGCTAATGAGAATCGAGCATTGGTATACATCGATATTGCCCGTATGATCTACAACATACCACAACTCAATAAATTAATCAGTACTATCAGCAATGCAAAGCCGGCTCTAGTCTACGTAGATAACCTACTACATATTTTTGAAACCAATCTTGATGAAGAAGGGCTGAACGGTCTTCGTTTATTCTTAAAGACACTTAGAGAATTAGCAATCTTGCCTACTGTTTCATTCTTTGGTTCAATATCAATTTCCGGTCTTGAATTACAGCAAGACCTCAAACTTAAACAAATTCTTGCCAGTGGCATGAAGGGTGATTATGAACTTTCAATCAATCTCGATAATCCAACTGATGAAGAGAAGGTACAAATCATTAATGATATACTAGGCAAAATTACCACCGATAAAATAGATAGAAGTTTTAAGGCAGCAGCAATATTATTAGCGACTGAAGGTAAATCATTTTTGGAATTTTGGTCTTACCTATGTGATTTCTTCGAAAAAGCTTTAATGGTAAAAGGACGCATTGTTGATCCCAAATATTTATTTAGTGATCTGCCGGATGAAGAGAATAATGACGAAAATCCTGACGAAAATAGTAAAAAAACTGAAATCAACGAAGAAAGCACAGATGAATCATTAGGAGAAGAAGCTGTGCAGCAAACAGAGACAGCAATTTAAACAAACTTGAAGACTAGAGCTATAATAAAGAAATGGATAAACCTAAATTTATTCACAACTTATTTAGCCGAATTGCCGGCAAATATAATCTATTGAACGATGTGATGACATTGTCTTTGCATAGACAATGGAAAAAACAAACGGTCGCAATTGCAGCGAAGGCAATTAAACGCAAAGATGCCAAAGTCTTGGACCTTTGTACCGGCACGGGTGACATTGCAGAGCTGTGGATAGCACACCCTGCAGTCAAAGACGTAATCGCGGTTGATTCCTGCGCTCAGATGCTACAAGTCGGCTATCAGCAACTAGAACAAAAATTCAAGGGACCACCACCCAAGTTACAAATGATCGAAGCAGATGCACTATCACTACCATTTGAAGACAATAGCTTTGATGCAGTTACAGTCGGTTTTGGTTTGCGCAATGTCAATGATTTACTCAAAGCTTGTGAGGAAATCAAAAGGGTACTTAGACCTGGCGGTATATTAGTCAGCCTTGATCTTGGTCACCCAAGTATCCCTCTGGTAGACTGGCTCTACAAAAATATTCTATTAAAAATAATCCCAATTATTGGTATGTTTTTTGCCCAAGACAAAGCAGCATATCAATATCTTTCTGATTCACTCAAGACTTGGCCTTTACAAAAAGAGCTATCACAAGGACTTTATAGCCTTGGTTTTACGAGGAGTTTTACTAAGGATATTATGCTGGGGACGATAGCTATTGTAGCTGCAGAGAAATGAATTTCTCCGCTGCGGTTGCGTTCGCTTTGCTCACTGGTTGCGACACTACGTGCCTGGTTGCGCTCACTCTCGTTCGCTGCCTCTTATAATGATTAACATTAAAAGAAGCAGGAGCTTTAGCTCCGCAAGCAGCGAACGATAGTGAGCGCAACCAGTGAGCAAAGCGAACGCAACCAGGCATCTTTGATGCCGCAACCGTCTCATTTAAGGAAGGTGAATTACAGTGCAGACGCGCTGTAATTTACCTTCTTTAAATGAGACTCAGTCATATACGCACCAACAAACTCACCATTCAAGTACTGTTTGACATGCCCTTTGGCAACCAAGTCACCTGTTTTATTAAACCTAAAATCTGTAATAGTCCTGACAAACCAGTAATCACCAGCTTCTTCCAGCTTACTCTCTCTTTCCCAATGTAAGGAGTTGTCATAATTAAAATCTATCACTTTGTTTCTAACTAAGTGCCAGTCATTCGCTTGCCACTCAGGATAAAGCTTGCCGTTAATATCATTGATGCGTATCTTAGAGACCGCAGAACTACCTTCAGCAACATACTTACAGTCAGACCAAGTGACTGAAGACTCGACTTCCCATTCACCAACCAGTTCAGAGCGCTGCTCGGACTTGGACGCCATCAACTGAAAAGCAATTGCTTTTGCACTTAATGGATTAAAAAATAGAACTAAGGCGATTGTACACAGCACAAGCTTGCGTCTCAAACCTATCAATAAAAGCAAAATATAAAATATTCTTTCCACTCTAAGAGATATCGGCTATTAGCGTGGCTGACTAAAGATCTAATTGTAAATCTAAAGCAATTCGAGTAGTTCTTTTGGTCTAGGGGCAGTGAGCTTGATACGCTGTTTGCTTAATGGCTGCCTAAACTCTAGGCTAATTGCATGCAAAAGATGTCTCTCTAACAGCAATCCTGAACGAAAAGATTCAGCGTAAACTGAGTCACCCACAATCGGATAGCCAAGGTGAGCCATATGTACCCGCAATTGATGGGTCCTACCAGTAACAGGACTCAAAGCAAGATGCGCATATTTTTTATAGTTCTTTATCAGCTGGTATTCTGTAATTGCTTTCTTAGATTTATGACTAGCTCTTTTGGCGACTTGCCAAACTTGCATGGCACCAATCTTGCGCGCCATTTCCATTTCATTTTCGATTCTGCCATTAGCTTCTAATTTCCAGTGACCATCAACAATAGCTTCGTATTGTTTCTTGACTTCTTTATCTTTAAACTGACGCATCAATTCAGTCAATGATTTTTTGTCTTTTGCAAAAATACAAAGTCCACTTGTTTGTTTATCAAGACGATGCACGGGTTCAATATAGCGATAGAGTTTTTTGAGCTCTTGAGTGAGATTAACGTCATTAGACTTGTTTTGAAAGTTGGAATTATCTCCAAAAGCAACACGCGCTTTCTGCGAGGTTGCTAGCTTTTTTTGAGCGACCTGTACATCGAAACTTTGTTTCGAAACAGATCTAGTAGATTTTTCGGTGGACATAATTGCGTGCCCAGCATCTTTGTTATAAACAAGCACTTGATCATCTTCATAAATAATCCGAGAATCCTCTATTACTAGTCTTGGCTTTGCCTTCGTTTCAATATTGCGAAACACTACCTTATCTTTAGGCTTGAGTTCAACAGATGCATAACGTTCGATTTTGCCATTTACAGTGCAAGCACCAGCTTCAAGAGCGCGCTTAATCGCTCGATTGGTTAAATTATCATGTTTTTCTTTTAAGTACTGTATTAATTTCATGATCTAGATTAGAATTATAACTACTTAACAAAGGAGTTAGGAATGAAACAAGAATTATTATCTAAGAATAACCCAAATAAGGGTATAAAAGAAGAGATGTCCGATAAAGAATGGCCTGAATTTACAGCAAACGGCAAAACTTGCCACAACGCAAAAACTTGTTTTTTGCTCAATCGTGAACAAGGCATGCACCCTAATAAAAAGATAGACGATACTTTATTGTCTTACCTCAATACTTGTAAGCGCGAAATCATTATGGAAATTCCGCTAAGGCGTGATGATGGGACTTTGCTACCAGTACAAGCATTTCGCGTACAGCACAATAATGCCAGAGGTCCTTTCAAAGGCGGAATGCGTTATCACCAAGATGTTGACCTGGCTGAGATTCGTAGCATGGCAAACCTGATGACATGGAAAACAGCACTCGTTGATATTCCTTTTGGCGGTGCCAAAGGTGGTATTGCAGTCAATCCCAAAGATCTTTCAGAACATGAACTTCGTAGATTAACCAAAGCTTTGGTTTCCCACCTTGGTAACAATATCGGACCGCATATTGATATCCCAGCACCTGACGTCAACACCAATCCACAAGTGATGTCTTGGATCTATGATGAGTATGCCAAGAGTCACTCTGAGACTTCTCCACTGGCTGTAGTTACAGGCAAACCTGTCGAGCTTGGTGGTTGCGCAGCGAGACTAGAAGCGACCGGTCGCGGCGTCGCAATTATGCTTCGCGAGTATTGCAAACTCAAAAAAATAGATCCCAAAACACTAAGAGTTGCAGTTCAAGGTTTTGGTAATGTAGGTTACCACGCAGTTCGTATTATAAGTAGTGAACTAGGTTCTAAAATAGTTGGTATCAGTAATGCAATAAGTGCAATTGAAAACCAAGATGGTATTGATGTTGAAGCTGCCAAGAAAATTGAACAAGAACATGCAGACGACTTAAGCAAACTAGCCGACACCAAATCTATCAAGCGTGATGATTTACTCATGGTTGATTGTGATGTTTTAATTCCAGCTGCTCTTGCAAATGCAATCACCAAAGAGGTTGCAGAGAAGACCAATGCAACGGTTCTATTAGAAGCTGCAAACAGCCCAACAACACCTGAAGCAAACGATATACTCTATTACAAGGGTGTCTTCATTGCACCAAGTATTCTATGTAACGCTGGTGGTGTGATCACAAGTTATTTCGAGTGGACTCAAAACCTGCAACAGTTTTATTGGGACTATGATGTTACAGTCGCTGAGCTTGACAAACGTATGGTCAAAGCATTCTGGGACGTAGTTGAAACTGCCGAAGATCGCAAAATCGGTACTAGGCAAGCAGCTTATTTAATTGCTCTTGAGAAGGTTGCTGCGGCGGCTTTGTTGAGAGGGTTTTAAGAAGCTACCATTACGCTGCTTTTTTCTCACTCATACGATCTTTAACAGGCTGGTGCAAACGTATAATATCAGCCTCTTCTGTGCTAACCTCCCCATTGAGATATCTAGTCTTAAAGTTTTGTACTTGTGCTCTCATTGCAGTGATTTGTGTTTTGACAGTACTCACTGGAAGCTCCATGTCACGAGCCAAAGCAGCAGTGGACTTTGGTTGATATTCATGAATAGCTGCTTCTATTGCTATCCACTGATCTTTTACATTCTGTGGCTCATAGACTAGCATCGCTTGCCAAATCTCTTGTGAAAACTCTAGTGTTGATTCATTACGGTTCTGGTTCAACTGATCAAAGTGAAACTCTGACTGACTGGGCACGACGACAGCCTTGCCTTCTTGTGGAGCTCTTAATCCGCTATTTGCCCAGCGATAAAAATCAATAGCTCTCAACTTAATGAAGTTATAAATAGCAGCTTGTTTGTCATCATCAGAAGCCTCTAATAAAGCATCATGCTTGCCCTCCAGCAGGCTAATAGACCATTTGTCACGGATAAAGTCTTCGACGTCTTCTTTGACATAGTTATTAGGAGTCGTTTCATTAAACTGACTAGCTATTTTATTTAAGAAAATCAATTGAGACTCAAACAACTGATAAAGAGCTGTTCGCTTAGAGTCATTTGTCTCTGGTTGAGAATCATAGAGCTTGAGGCCAGGAGCTATTGCTGGTGGCTTAGTTGTAGCGACAGATATTATTCTAGATCTTAAATTCACGCCTAAGATATTAGCACGATTAGCAATTATACAATAGATTGGTCAGATTCCAAAAGCTACAAAATTAAAACTATTTAACCAAAATTAACTTGCAAGACCCTTACATTCATGCTAGTATCTTTGTATGAGCTTACGAGAGTACGAGAACAACCAAACAATCAATATAAACCAGAAAATCATAGAGATAATCAAAAAATATGAACTGGCAGACACTGAAAACAATTATCAAGTACTCTACGGTAATAACGCAGCTCAAAATTAATTCCAGTTAGATAAAGCTAAAATATAAAGGAGAAATAGCATGGCAACAAAGGATAAAGAAATGAATAAAGAATTACAAAGTAAAACAGATAAACTCAAAACACTTACTGCGACATTAGCGCAGATAGACAAAAACTTCGGTAAGGGTTCTGTGATGCGCCTTGGTGATAAGCCACCGGTACAAATAGACGTAATTCCAACAGGTGCTATTACTCTTGATATTTGTCTGGGCATTGGTGGAATTCCAAGAGGAAGAGTTATCGAGATTTACGGACCAGAGTCCTCTGGTAAAACTACTCTTGCTATGACCATCTGTGCCCAAGCCCAAAAGAAAGGTGGCATCGCTGCAATAGTAGATGCTGAGCATGCGCTTGATCCTGTTTATGCCAAAGCTATCGGTGTTAACACTGATGACCTTTTAGTTTCACAACCAGACACTGGTGAACAAGCTCTAGAAATTACAGAACACTTAGTTCGTTCTGCTGCTGTTGACGTAATAGTCATCGATTCGGTTGCCGCCCTCGTTCCCAAAGCAGAGATAGATGGCGAGATGGGAGACTCATTGCCTGGTCTTCAAGCTCGCCTTATGTCGCAGGCACTCCGTAAACTGACAGCGATTGCAGCTAAGACCAATACGACAATCATCTTTATTAACCAAATTAGATACAAAATTGGTGTGATGTTTGGTTCACCTGAAACTACTTCTGGTGGTAACGCACTTAAGTTTTATTCAAGTGTCAGAATGGATATCCGTCGTATCGAAACCCTCAAAAAAGATGGCGAAGGTTACGGTAACAGAGTCAAAGTCAAGGTAGTCAAAAACAAAGTTGCGCCTCCATTTAGAATTGCAGAATTTGATATCATCTTTGGTAAAGGAATTAATATTCACGGAGCTATTTTTGATTCTGCCGTAGAGATGGACATCGTCAAAAAAGCTGGCGCATGGTATAGCTACAACGGTGAGAAAATCGGTCAAGGAAGAGACAACTCTATTATTGCCCTCAAAGCAACTCCTCAAGTCTTTGACGAAATAGAACTCAAAATCAAAGCTGAACTTGATGCCCTCAAAGCTGAAGAAACAGGAGTTAATCCTGACGACTTCGCTGGGATGGACGAAAAAGAGACCGAAGAAGAAATATTAGCTTAGACTCAATAGCTTTCCTCAAGGAAGCTAATCACAATAAAGGAGGACCTTACGAAAGCCACGTTATGGCTAAGCACAGACACCTGACCCGGGTGTCTGTGCACCCTTTTGTATCCGAACGCATTGCCAACCAAATATAGTAAACCAGAAAACTTTTCTGAAGTATAGTAACCCAATAAAGTCTTCGAAATTCTGGTAAAGTCTTTGAGCCATTCGGATTGAGGTTGCCTATTAGTTTTGCTAAGCAAAACAACAATAAATTTGCCACAGCAGCTGCGCCGAATCGTCGAAGAGCTTTGTAAATACGAGGAAGATTTTTCTAGTTTACTCTACTTAAATAGCTGCCTGTATCTTTTTAGCAAGCGCCTCTGTAATCCCAGGCAAACTAGCCAAATCTTCCAGACTAGCATCTTTGATTTTGCCCAATGATCCAAACTTGTCCAATAATAAAACTCGCTTCTTGGGACCCAGTCCAGGGATTGAATCTAAGACACTAGCAAGCGAACGTTTGGAGCGGAGTCTACGATGATAAGCCACTGCAAAACGATGAGCCTCATTTCTGATTCTTTGTACAAAAAACAACTCTGGTGATTTACGATCCAAAACAATTGGTCTGCTTTCACCTGGCAAATACAGCTCCTCATCACGCTTGGCAAGCCCGACCATTTTAATATAGTCAAGCTCAAGACCTTTCATCACTTCATAGGCGGCATTCACCTGTCCCTTACCTCCATCAATAATAATTAGGTTAGGAAGTGCTTCTTTGCTCTTATAACGGCGGCTTACAACTTCACGCATTGATTCAAAATCATCATTTTGATCAACACTCAATTTAAAACGGCGATATTCATTCTTGTCTGGCAGCCCATCAATAAAGCAAACCATTGAAGCAACAACATTGGTGCCTTGAATATGTGAGATATCAAAACATTCAACACGCTGCGGCTGAGTACGCAAATCAAGTTCACGCTCGAGATTAGCAAGAGCTGTATTTATATCCTTACTAGCATCTTCCATTTGTTCGAGCTTGGTTTTGTCCATTATCAAACGAGCATTGCGCTCGGCTAGTTTGAGCAAAGCAAATTTGTCTCCGCGCTGTGGCTTAATGATCTTGACCTTGGAGCCCTTGCGCTCAGTCAACCAATCAGCAAAAGCATCAGGTGATTCTATCTCTATATTAATTACCAATTCTCTTGGTAATTCTTCATCTGGCACTTGCGAATAATATTGCAATAAGGCTGATTCGTATAACTCAGGATCAGGGTCTTGCATAGCACAATCGATATCAAGACTATCGCGATTAATTAAACGCCCAGCACGTGTCTTAAAGACCTGAAGGTAAGCTGTATCTTCATCACGAACTAAAGCAAAAACATCCTGATCTAAGTTCTTATCATCCGAAATCACATTTTGAGTTTCATTAAATGTTTCAAGTGCTTTGATTCTATCGCGTGCCTTGGCTGCTTTTTCGTATTCGAGATTGTCACTATAACGTTGCATCTCTTGTTTGAGGATTGCTTGCAAATCGGAGAAGTCGCCCTTCAAGAGTAGCTCCACTTGTTTAAGCATCGCCGCATAATCCTCTTCAGAAATCAATTGCTGGCAGGGTCCTAGGCACTTGCCCAAATCATAATTAAGACAAGGTCGATTTTTAAAGGGCGGCACCCGTTTCTTGCGTAATGGAAATAGTTCATTAACCAGGTTGAGGTTTTCATACATTGCTGAGATATTGGTATAGGGACCAAAAAACTTGTTCCGAGAGCCCCTTGTCCTTTGCTTAGATTTAAACTGCTCAATATCACGCACCGGTATCAAGCGCGGATATGCCTCATCATAAGTAATCACAAGCCAAGGATAGTATTTATTGTTGGCCTTGAGTAGAGCGTTGTATTTGGGTTGATGTTTGAAGACAAGGTTGGATTCTAGTATCAATGCTTCTTTTTCTGATTTTGTGACGATTGTCTCTAAGCGCTTGATCTTAGGAACCATAACAGCAAGCTTGGGTCTATCAGCCCAACTTGATTCATTCCAATAAGAACGTACTCTTGATTTGAGATTGATAGCCTTGCCAATATAGATGATCTTGTCTTTAGCGTCACGGAAAATATAGATCCCGGGGGATTTTGAAAGATTAGATAATTCAGATTTAATGTTTGTTTTAGTCATGAATCACAATCTTGCGAGTTCTTAGCCTGAATGAAAAGCTTCATATGCAAGGCTTGCGATGAAAGTGATGGCTGAGTTGACTGAGCCGCCATTGTTCAGGGTTGCTGAATACGCATAGTTTACCATGTATAAACTGAGTCCCCGTAATACAACGGAAAAGCGTAACGCAGCAGATGGAGCTTCTAGGACAGGCTAAAAGGCGTGGAGGTAGTGATCCGTCTCCCAAGAGGACACATGCGCACGATAGCTTTGATATTCCTTATACTTAGTTTCAATATAATGATGGTAAGTATGATCACCAAGAGCTTCGCGTACCAGGTCAGACTCTTCCATATACTTTAGAGCTTCATCTAAGTTACCAGGCAGAGCATGAATATCACGTTCTTTCATAGTATGCATTTCCAAGTCATAAATATTTTCATTCACTTCGTCTGGTGGCTGTGTTTTATTCTTCACTCCATCTAAGCCAGCTTCAAGCATTGCTGCAAAAGCTAAGTAAGGATTGGCTGCCGGGTCTGGACATCTAAGTTCAGCTCTAGTACCAGCTCCTCTCGTTGCTGGGATTCTAATCAAAGCAGATCTATTCAGCTTAGACCAAGCAATATAGACAGGTGCTTCATATCCAGGTACTAACCTCTTGTAACTATTAACTAATGGATTGGAAACTGCACAGAAAGACTTGACGTGTTTTAATAAACCAGCAATAAAATATTTCATAGTGTCAGAAAGACCATCTTTTTTACTGTCATCAAAGAAAACATTGTTGCCTTTTAGATCACTCAACGACATATTGCAATGCATCCCACTACCATTAATTCCAACAATTGGTTTTGGCATAAAGGTTGCGTAGAGTCCGTATTCATGAGCAATAGACTTAGTTGCCCATTTAAATGTAATCACATTATCAGCAGTTTCAAGTGCGTCTGCGTATTTAAAGTTGATCTCATGCTGAGAAGGCGCGACTTCATGGTGTGAAGCTTCAACCTCACAACCAAGCTCTTCGATAGTATTTATGATAGTCCTACGCACATCAGCACCAAGATCAGTTGGTTCAACATCATAGTAACCACCTTGATCAGTTAGCTTATTTGTAGGAAATCCTTCTGCATCAGTATCAAAAAGGAAGAACTCACATTCTGGTCCTACGTTGAATTTATAACCCAGATCCTCAGCTTTTTTCAAAACACGTTTGAGGTTATTTCTTGGGCAACCATCAAACGGGGTGCCATCAGGATTATAAATATCACAAATAATTCTTGCGACAGCACCTTCACGCGGTCTCCAAGGGAGCACCCTAAAAGTACTAATGTCTGGATAAAAGTACATATCAGAAGTTTCAATAGTCCTAAATCCTCTTATGGAAGAACCATCAAGCATGACTTTGTTATCAAGTGCTTTCTCTAATTGTCCAATGGGTACAGAAATATTTTTTACAAGTCCATGAATATCACAGAACTGTAAACGAATAAACTTGACGTCATTAGCGTTACACAGCTTAATGACATCTTCTCTAGTATTAATTTTTCTATCCATATGTCACCAATAATAACATTAAAGGATAGTCCTTGATAAGTGGTTTCGTTTATGTTAAATTCAGATAAATGAGTGACTGCTTCAACAATTCTTATGTTCAGAGCAGAGCCCATTTGATAGCACGTGTCAAAGATGCTGCTGATTTTTTCTGTGACAAAACAAAAACTGTAGAGAAAGCAATGTGCAAAGGTGAACTTTCTAAAGACAGTTTTAATCGAAGACTACATCTCTAGCTAGAAGGCAACAGTGACAAACTAAACGCCATGCTAGATGAGACAGGTGACTCTGCCATTCTGGAACGTGGCAGTCAACTTGATGAGCAAATCACAGATTTTGTTGATGCTATTTTTCAAATCTCACCAATTCAAACACCACAAACTGATGATTTCTATATTGATTTGATAGCAATAGCTGATCATGATCCTCAAGCAAAGCAGCGAATCATCCAAAACCTACTAAGAGATTTCAATATGGCCGAAAAAGCATATTTATATCTAGCTGAGTCCATACAAGAAGGAGTATTGGATCTAATAGACATCCTGCAAAACCCTGTTTTGCTAGCGATGTTGACACAGAAAAGGTCGGAACGGTGCGGCGCACTAGTTCCGTTAGTAAAGATAAAGGGAACTTTCGCAGGAAGTCTAATAGATCGAGAAGGCGTGACTTATGCCAAACTAGGCTCGATTAACGGAGTTGAATTACTAGCTAATTGCCAGGAAGTTGAATTACTTGCATTTTTAGAACCCGATACTGATCTTGAACTTGATGACCCACAAATACAAATAGCTAATTATCCAAATGGTCAATTTATCACCAGATTACTAAGCAATGGCCAAACTATTGGATTAGAAGTAAATCGGTAGAAAATTCTACAGCACGATGACCTGACTATTCACCTGTTATTGAAAAGAGTCGGGGCTAAAGTCATAGGAAGTAACCAAAAATATTTTCTCCTTAACGATGGTAACTCCCTATGACTTTAGCCCCGGATCCGCAATCAAAAATTAACCAATTTCCCAAGCAAATTTGCCAGAACCGTCATAGTCAGCAAAGCGAATGATGTTTCCTTCGCTATCTTTTCTCCATTGCGTTGGATTTTTACCCTTGATTGGTTTAGCTTCCTGCCACGCATCAATCAACTCTTGCTTGCTTGGCAATTTCTTCTTTATTTTAGTAGCTTTCATAGACTACTCCTTTTAATTTATTATACGAACTATAGTCTTATTCATCGTCGTCGTCGTCATAGTCAAGATCTTCTTCATCAAGATCTTCTTCATCCCAAGCTTCTTCATCCCAAGCTTCAATTGCTATAGCAAAGAAAGCTAGGATTATTAGGATTGTATACATTCAAGACTCTCCAATTTATTTATTCTAATGCTAAATATACCCAAAACCATGATGAATTGCAACAGCAAGATAATTAATTATTTATCATAATCCCTGTTTTATTTTAGGCTAATCCAAGTAGGTTAAATGGATTACCAAAATTCTAGTAGGTGCTAGTATATAACCAAGCAATGGTAAAGAAGAAACACAAATGCACAGATAACGGAGCTAATCTAGAAGACATAGTAGGCGAAGTTGAAGAAATAGAGATTGCCCCTGATTATCCAGCCTATACATCAGGCGTGGTATGTGACCTCTTGGAGGTGACCCCATGGTTTCTGAAACAAATAGACGATGAGGGCATCGTTTCACCTCCTCGCGACAATGAGAATGCAACGAGATGCTATTCCAAAAACGAACTTAATAAAGTCGCTTTCATCAATAGATTAATGAGTGAAAAGAACCTCAATATTGAAGGCGTGAAGCTAGTATTACAACTTCAGTCCAAGACTTAAGGACACGGTCAAAACGAGGTTTTGCTAGTCGGGGCCATGGAAATTAGTGGATACCCTTCCAAAATTGCCTTGCAATTTGTGGAGAATCAAAACGGTAACCCCTCAGGAATTCGACCCTGTGACAAGTGAGAACGCAAAGTCACTTAAGCCTATTAAAAACAAAAAACCCCTCTCAAGGAGGGGCTTTTTATTTTTAAATGGTACCCCCAAGGGAATTCGAATCCCTGTTGCACGGATGAAAACCGTGTGTCCTAGGCCACTAGACGATGGGGGCACAATATAGGACGTATGAAATTATATACCAGGGAAGCCAAAGAATGGGAGAAATACAGTAAAATCAATTAAATTTAAACATTACTAGCCTTTTATCCAGATAGGACATAGAATATTGGATAAGTCATCCTTGTATGGCTTCGATTTTATGCGTATAAATAACAGAAAAACGAACAAAAAAAACGACAAGGGCTTCACCTTGGTATTTGCTTTGATACTCTGTGTGATTTTTTCAACGCTACTATATAGTAGTTACTATTTATTGGGAATTAATACCAAATTTGCTGCTCGTGATATTTTCAAAGCCCAATCTATTTATTTAGCAGAATCAGGAAATAATAGAGCACTTGCAAGTCTCAATGTTAAAACCCTCCCCGATATTGACGAAGAAGATGGGGATGATGACGAAGATTTCTCTGACTTCGATGATGAACTAGATGCTCTTCTCGGTAGTAGTGGTGACGGTGATGATGACTTCTTTGATGACGATGATTTTGACGACTTCTTTGATGATGAAGAGTTGGATGATTTAGATTTTGATGAGGAAGATGAGGAATACGAGTTTCTTACCAAAATACCAAGGTATACCAATTTCTACCTCAAAGAACCATTTTACGTCAATATTGATTCAGGCGCCAAAGTGACTGAAGCGAGCTACTATTCACTTATTGCAGAACAAAACATTAGACTGCAAGCACAAAGAGCACAAGACCCAACCCTCACTGATAGAATCGAGATTCCAATCCAAGAACTTTATTTCCCGTTGCCTGAAGTGAACGTACAGAAGATAGGGATAATCAATATAGCCAAAGGACAACATCTCAAACCTGGATTTAGAGTGGTCTTAGCAGAGAAATCAACGATCAATCTCAAACAAAAAAATATTGTTGATGAATATCTCAACTACGTGCCGCCATTTGATGAACTTAAACTACGTCCAGTGGTTAGAGGAATTAGTCCAAACTACGCATACGCTGATGAATTCTTGGATATCTATATTGATGGTGATAATTTACAAAATATACTTCCAGAAATCTCTAGCTCAGACATTAGTTTGATGGAATACAGCGATGGATTAATTTCCGTAGATATAAACCCAAAAGCCAAACCCGGCAGATATATAATCAAAATCGGACCAAGCAAATCTGAGTTTTATATAGTACCAACCAATTCAGAAGGCAGAGCCCCTCAAATTGGTGACATTAGACTAAAAGAAGAAAGAGATGGTAATCAACAATTTGTCAAAATGTTTAGCCAAGACTCTCTTGACATCACTATTACAGGGCAGGACCTAAGTGATGGCAGAACCCCACCAATCATCGTTCCTGATAGCAGCGGCATCACGGTAGACCTACTTGCTTATACCAGAAACAAAATCGAAGCCAAGATCACGACAACAAAAGCCGCAGCTGGCTCTCACTTTCTTACAATTCATACCGCCGGCGGTGCTAGTGGCAGTTGGATTTTCAATATAGAAAAAACAATATCAGAACTAACAATAGATCCGTTTACCGGAAGCTACAGTACCGTACTAACTTTACTTGAAGTCAATTCTCTTTCTAATCTAAGTCTCAAGTCTGACGTAGCTTCTAGTCCAAGTGGTAGACCACAAGCTAACGGAGGCAGTGCAAGACCAAGTAGTGGTGGAGGCTCAGGTCGTCCAGGCGGGCAAGGAACAACTTCACTCAAAAACAAAAAGTTTGACTTATTGAGGTCCGATCTTGAAACCGTATGGAAAGCAGAAACTATTGCCACCGTCAATAAAATCAACTACAAAGAAACCAAAATATTGAGACGTTCAGCACCAAGAGCTAACGCAGCCCTTGTCACCAATACAGAAATTAGCTTTAGCCAAAGTAGTTTAATTATTGAAGGATTGCTGGAAGCAAGCACGATTTTAGAAGAATCTTCAAGCGCTGACGATACTACCATTATTGTCGAAGGTGAAGATCCTAATGACAAAAATATTTTTGATAGTAGGTCAAGCTTGAATCAAACTCCTTTAGTGCCGACTGGCAAGGCAGTTATCGAAAATCTTGGATTAGGGCGCAACCCAAACAATCCTGCTGGTAAGGGCTTCTCTGCAGGAGGAATAATTTCCATTAATTCTTCAAAAACAGGAAGCAATTTTAGTGACTACGCAATCGTCAAAAGCTCTGGTAGTAATACTATCGAGCTAAAAGAACCCGGATTCAAGAATGGACATTTCACCGGTGCCGAAGTGGTGCAATTTATTCCAGCTCTTATTAGTCCAGAAGAACTTAATGACAGAGAAGCAGCAAGAAGCCTTAACCCACCGGGCGCATTTGTCAATGTCACTGGGCAAACCAACTTTGAGTATGTTTTCAGGACCAGGTTAGAACGTATTGAAGAGTGGTCAAATGCCAAAACAAAAGATACTCAAGTGCCAGAAGATTTTGACTTAGAAACCGAGGGTTACTTTGGTCTCAATATTATTGATGGCACACCAGATTATACCGGCTCCAATGCACTATACGGACAAGGAGCTTTAATCATAGATACTACAGAAGGCGGTTTCAACCCAAGTGGTGGCACAGTACAAATCGGTGGCAGCTCCAAACTTCCAAGTATTTTTGATGGTCTAATTTATATAATAGGCAAATTGCAAATCACTGGACCGACCGAAATCACTGGTGCCATCATCGTCAACTCACCAACCGATGGCGGGACTACAAGAATTGGCGGGACTGGCAATATTAGTTACAATCAAAATTCAATAAACAAAGCCATACTGGGACTACCTTTCACGGCAGAACCAAGGTCGAGGCGACTTGCCAAAAGTGGCGGACAGGATGAAATCCTCAAAAGAGATCAATAATGAAAAGAAATTCACAGGGAGTAACATTAATAGAACTACTAATTAGCTTAGTTGTAATAACGATCAGCCTAATTCCAGTAATTAATTATTTCAATGCGACTCTTCGTCAAAACAACGAAGCTAGAGAGATGACCAAAATTAGATTCTTGGTTGAAGAAGAAATGGAAAAGTCAGTCTCCCTCAATTACAAACACCCAAGCCTAGAAGCTCTTGGTAGCAACAAAGGTGTTTCTCGCTTCAATGAACATGGCAAATATCTAATAAAAACGACTGTCTTGTTTTTAGATCCAGAAACAGGATTGCTGCCTGAAGACTATCCACTTCGAATTAAA
The DNA here is from genome assembly GCA_018695135.1 of Candidatus Melainabacteria bacterium. GTDB lineage: Bacteria > Cyanobacteriota > Vampirovibrionia > LMEP-6097 > LMEP-6097 > JABHOV01. The sequence goes on from JABHOV010000108.1 coordinate 19,718, forward strand.
GATGATACTAACTTGAAGCAGATTACTATCAGTGCTGCAAGAATCGATAAATTAGGCGGGCAGGTAAACATGGTATATATCAAAAGTCCTTAAAAGCATTGACTCATTCCACAACTACGAATTGCCTTACAAACAAGACTTGACCTTGCGCTGGTTATCATGTAGCAAAAACCGGTGGCATGGTTGACTGTCATCTTCACTTTTATTCAGACTATTCGTTAAAAGCAAACACGAAACCAAAACAACATCATTCATTTGCAGTAACATATGATCCCTCTACTGTTAGCGATGGTAAAGCACACGGTGTTCTTGAATATAGAAGAATATACCCTCACTCACCAGCCGTACTAACAGCATTGTTTAGCAATGCTCCAAAAGGACTGGAGTTTCGTTCAGCGGGCTACGGCTCTTCTCGCCCTGTTAGATGGAATCCAGACTCAGAATCCTAAGTAAAAGCAGCTCGCTTCTTTATAACTGTATTGTAGCCACCGACTGCGCATTTATAGTACTCGGCACTTCACTATAAGAAAGCACAGCATACTGTGTCAAAGTTCTTTCAATGATCTTGCGCAAAGGCAATCTCACCTTGGCATTACAAAGTATTACTGGCGGCAAGCCTTGCTCAGTGACGCCTTGATAGGCTTCTGTTAAATTCTCGATTATGGCTTTTGTTTTCATTGGATCTAAAGCGAGCCTACCCATATGTACAGAGTTGATCATTTCTTCTTCTACGCTCGGATGAAAAGTCACTGCATTTAATTTACCCTCTGACAAAAATTCAGAACAGATTTGTCTACCAAGGGATTCTCTAACCCTTTCAGCAAGGTATTCTGGATCTTTATTTACTTTGGCATAACTAATCAAGTGCTCAAGTATCGAAGAAAGATCTCTAATTGCAACTTGTTCTGCAAGTAGTAACTGCAAGACAGCAAGTATCTCACCGGTACCAATCACGTCACTGATTTCAGTAACAATGGTTTCATTAGTTTCTTTAACTTGCTCTAGCATTTTGACAAAATCTTGACGAGAAAGAATCTCACCGGCAAATGATCTGATAATCTCAGTCAAGTGTGTTGCTAGTACAGAGCTTGGAGTCGCAACAGTATAACCATTAGTCTCAGCTCTATCACGTTCAGCCTCATTGACCCACACAGCTGGTAAGCCATAACTTGGTTCAGTAGTAACTTTGCCCTCAAGTGGCTTAGCATCTTCATCTACAAGTCCAGTGTTTACAGCCAAAAAAGAATTGGCTTCAACAGAACCAGAAGCAATAACAGAACCTCTTAGTTTTACTTGATAGCAATTAGAAGCAAGTTGCAAGTTGTCATGAACTCTAATAGCAGGAACAGGTAATCCTAGATCAATCATCACTTGACGTCTAATCTGCCCTATTCTTTCCATCAAATCTCCACCCTTGGTTTTATCAATCAAGTTAACGAGTTTGTAACCAAGTTCAACTTCAATTTGATCAACCTTGAGTAGTTTCATAACGGCATCCGGTGAATTGTCTTGTTCTTTATTTCGTATTCTATTTTCAATATCACGCTCATCAAGCTCAGCTTCAGTCATCATCTTGCCGTCAGGACCTTTGACCAAACCTTGACTAGCTTCTTCTTCTTCTATGTACTTTCTAAATGTCCAATAACCAAGACCACCTGCAACTATCATGAAAGGAACGAAAGCACCTTGAATACCAATTCCTAGAATAAACATCGCAATAGCTGAAACACCAATAACTTCTTTTCGGCTAAATAATTGAGCTCCAATATCTTCAGCCAAATTAAGGTCTGGCTCAGCTCTAGTAACAATGATACCGGTCGCAACACTGACTACCAAAGCCGGTATTTGCGCAGCAAGACCTTCACCAATGGTAAGCAAGGTATAGGTAGATGCTGCCTCTGCTGCGCTCATTTTGAGTTGTATCATTCCAATAACAAAACCTGCGGCAATATTGACAAGAGCAATAACGATTGAAGCAATCGCATCACCCTTAACAAACTTGCTACCACCATCCATAGTAGAGTAGAAATCTGCTTCTCTTGAAATTTCCTTACGACGCGTTTTAGCTTCGTTTTCATCAATAATTCCTGCATTAAGATCAGCATCTACGGCAAGTTGTTTACCTGGCATACTATCCAAAGCAAATCTAGCAGCTACTTCAGATACTCTACCGGCACCTTGAGTCACTACAATGAAGTTAATCACGAACAAAATCAAGAAGATTATAATACCAACAACAAAGTTGCCACCAACAACAAAGGAACCAACAGAATGAATCACATTGCCGGCATAACCGTTTAATAAGATAGATCGTGTTGCACTAATTTCTAGTGCCAGCCTGAGCAAAGTTACAAATAGTAAAATAGTCGGGAAAGTACTAAAGTCAAGAGATTTTCTGACATACATCGTCACCAATAAAATCCCGAGAGAAAAAGCAAAGTTGATTACAAAAGCCAAATCAAGAATGAAATTAGGCAGTGGTACCAAAAGCATACCAAGGATTATGATTGCAAAAGCTGCAAGCATATTCGATTGATTACTCGCGATTCCGCTAAGCATTTTACCAATTCTTGCAGGGTTGAAAATTACTCTATCTGCCATCAGGACCTCTTAGAAGTCATCATCAAAAATAATGTCTTCCTCTTCGTACAGCCCCTCAATATTGGCTCTATTTTCAATAGACTCGCTCATTAAAATATCTTTGTTTGAGAATGGATCATTAATAGCTTCGATTCTCAAAGTGCGATGTCCTTCAATCAACTCAACAGTACCTGGTAAATTATTCAATAAACGCAAGTACTCAAAGTTCTCTACGTTTATATGCATTCTCCTATTAAAAACAACTGTACTTTCAGTTTCAGAGCTAAAAACTTCAACCACATAGGCTTCTTCTTCACTCTGAACCTTGTCATCAATGACATCAGTATATTTAACATGATCAAATCCGCGAAGCAGTCTCATCATATCTTTTTTTGACGTGATTACTCCAACGCCAACTATGCAAGGAATTTGTTTTTCTCTTTTTTCGTTCATGGGATTTTCTCCTATTGAATAACAAGACCAAGCCGAGCCTGGTTAAGTCCTTATTAAAATTAAGCCCGCTATTTTGGCTTTTATAACTAAAATTAGAGCTGCGTCAATGCCTAGTCTAGATCATCTGGACTAGACTTGTTGGGGGGCTTGCTCAGTAAGTCTATTAAAGATCCTGTTCATCATTACAATAGGCTTGATCAAGCCCAGTAATTTTGTCCCAATAAGAATTTTCAAAAGCATCATCAACTTCAAGATATATACAAAGAGCTCCGGTCTTATCATAATAAAGATCTCCTGCACTTGGATCTATCGGTGCATTTTCTAAAGGAGCCAAACTCAAAAGACCTGTGATATTGACCTTCTCACTATTCAAAGTCAGAGAACTATTACTTGAGATTTGAGCATCTTGATTCAAATTCAAACTATTCGTATCATCGAGCTTGAGTAAATCCAAATCATCAGTATCAATCGTCACAATCTCACCTAGTTCATTTGTCGTTAGTAATTTACCTTTAGTTAGTTCAGCTAGTCTTAAAACCCTGGCTGACAAACTACCTGAAATCAAAGCGTCTCCTGCAACATCCAACTTCGTTTTGGTTCACTATGACCGATTGCAATATTGCCACTAGTACCTATTCCCTCACTTGGACCCACAAACAAAGTTGCTTGATCACTAATGAAGCTCCTCGGGGCAAGCCCACGAGGTATCTCCATTTAATCGGGTGCTAAAATGATCCGGATTTACAACCTAAACACCAAAAGCACCCGATCTACTTTTATTGTTTTTTAATCGTCTACATGGGTTTAATTCCTTCCTCAGGAAACCTACGGTTTCCCAAACCTTCCCTTTTGCGCGGCAAGCCGCAGGGAATTAAACCCAAAGACGATTAAAAGCCGTTTGCTTAGTTAATTTGGGTAAATATTGAGCCCCGCCCATGGGTAAACCCCTAAAGGCAAAGACTTGTTATAATCCGAGCTGATAGCATGAGTTTTCAATTTGAATTAATCAAGAAAAAAGGCGAGGCCAGGGCGGGTAAAATCACTACCCCACATGGAGTTATTGAGACACCTGTCTTCATGCCAGTGGCGACACAATCAGCAATTAAAGCAATGAGTTTTGATCAACTTGATGCTTGCGGCACTGAAATAGTCCTATCTAATACTTATCATCTTCATCTAAGACCAGGGGAAGACTTAATTCACCAAGCAGGAGGTTTACATAATTGGACCTCATACCAAAAACCTTTTTTGACAGACTCTGGTGGTTTTCAAATCTTCTCTCAATCAAGATTAGGCAAATGCAAAATCAATGATCAAGGTGCAGAATTTATTGACAACCTAGCTGGCAACAAACATTTTATTAGTCCAGAAGATTCAATCACAATGCAAAACAAAATGGGAGCTGATATCATCATGGCTTTTGATCATTGTCCTGATGGTGGTGCGAGTTATGAAGCAACTAAAGAAGCCATGGAACGCACTCATAGATGGGCAGAGCGCTGTATGATTCAACACCAAAACTCACTTGAACAAAAACTAAGACCAGAAGACCAAGCTTTGTTTTTAATAGTGCAAGGTGGAATTTTTAAAGATCTTCGTGCCCAAAGTGTTGCAGCGCTCACTCAACATGACGCACCTGGTTTTGCAATCGGCGGAGTTTCGGTTGGAGAAAGTCGAGAGGATATTGACGAGATAGTTAAATACACCACGCCTCTGTTACCAGAAAACAAACCAAGATATTTAATGGGCATTGGAACGAAGGAAGATATAGTTAAAGCAATTGAAGCCGGCATAGATATGTTTGATTGTGTTATGCCAACTCGAATTGCAAGACATGGCGCATTCTTTGATAAAGATGGTGTTAGACAGCTGATTAAAAATAGTCAGTATACCGCCGACTTTAAACCACTTGATTCGAGTTGTGCTTGTTATGCTTGCACAAATCACAGCAGAGCTTATATTCGACACTTATTTCGATCTCAAGAAATGCTTGCTGCCACGCTACTTAGTATCCACAACCTCAGTTATCTGATCAAGCTCACCAATTCTATCCGTGAAGAGATATTTTCTTAGAGCCAGCGGGATTAATACTAAAAGCGGATGGAAGAAGAGCCGGAAAATAACGAAGAACAAAATTTTGGGCAAATTGAAGAAGAAGCTCAAATAGAGAAGTTTGAACAATCAGAAGATGGCATTCTCCTTGTAGAAGTTGATGATGACGAAAAGCCTAAAGTCGCTGCCGCATCAAATGAGCCTTGGCTCAATTTTAAAACCTTAGACCTTGGTAGAGATATAAAGAATTTGATCAATAAACCTTTTTGGGTTTTGATGAACTTTCTCTTGGTTCTATGCTTAGTTTTCTTTCTATTACTCTTCTCTGACTATTTAGAAGAAGTAAAGTACAACGATCTCATTGCATATGTTGCAATCAACCATCATTTACCAGAAGGGCACAAAGGCGAAATTCCAGAACTTGCTCAAGAATTGATGCATCACCATCACATCAAACAAGCTCAATTAGAAGAAGCCCAAAAACTTGTCAAAGATGATCCGCGAATTAATGATCCTATAATGGGAGACTTTTATCCAGAAGCATTGTCCAATGAAGATGTTAATTTAATACTCGAAGGGCAAGACATCGGTATGGTGACTAGAAGCGGAGCCGTCAAAACTGAACTAATGAATCTCTCTGGCTTAGATTTGAGTAAACTAAGTTTTGATGAAATGAATAATTTCTTGCAAAGTGACTTGCGTTACACAAGTTTTGAAGGAGTCCATCAAGCCAATATGAGTTTCAGAGGAGCTTCAGCCCAGTATGCTCAATTTGTAGATGCCAAACTACCAGAAGCCAATTTTACCAGAGCAAGAATTGATAGCGCAAATTTCTATAGCTCAACAATCACCGATGCTCTCTTCACTGGAGCAATTGGTCCAAGAGCTTTAATGTCAGAAAGTGATTTCCACAATTCCAAATTTAACGAATCACTCTTCAAGCTTGCAGATTTTTCTGGATCCAATCTTGAGAACTGTAATTTCAGATCCTCCAACTTGGAAGCTGCCAGTTTCCGCGGCGCCAATCTCAAAAATGTTAATTTCAAAGGATCCAACTTGCGTAGCGTCAATTTCGTCAATGCCAATCTAGAAGGTGCTGACCTGAGCAATACTGGACTTGAAGCCGCCAATTTTGAAGGAGCCAATCTTCAAAATACCAAATTTAATAACGCTGACCTCAACCAAGCTAATTTCCTTAAAGTCAAAAACGCCACCGAAGAACAATTCAAATCAAGCAAAACCAAAGTTGGTATCCGCAATATCCCAGCTTATGTCTTCCCTAAACAAAGAAGTTATAGACAAAGGTTTAATGCTCCGAATGATGTTTATTAGACTTTATCCCAAGGCTGCTCAGCTGTAATAGTGCCATCAGCAAGTTCATAAAAGATCTTGCCGTTTTGCATAAAAGAAGAAGGAATGCCAAGTCTTTTGTTTTTCTCTTTTTCTTCTTGCATTGCTTGAACTGCGATCTTGTTCATGAAAGCACTGTTTTTATAGATTTCGATATCATCAAATGATTCTACTATTTCTCTTTTATCTCTCATTTCTCAATTCCTCAACTTTTAATATAAATTCTTCAAATAAAGGTTCATTAACTACTTCAAATTGATTCTTTTGTCCTTTACCCACTAATTTAAAATCATAAATTTCATTATTGTAATATAAGCTAAAATTATCTACCATCCAACTATATTGATCCCAAAATTTGACTAAGCCTCGGTTAAATCTTCGAATAACATCTTCATCGGGAACATCATGACCACCTTGCATCACCCGCGATTTAATTCTATTCATACAAAGTTCAGTTGAACCCAAATAAAGAAAGATCAATTTTATTTCATAGCCTCTTTCTTTCAATTTGGTTATATGTTTCTCCAAAAATGAGCCAGCAAGAGTAGACTCTATAACAAAACTCTTACCTGCCTTGATCAATTCATCAATAGAATTGATTACTTTTTTACCAGCAGCTATTCTTGCTTTGAGTGGGTCCTCTGGATTTAATTGCTTGGCAATCTCATCAGCATTAAGAAATTCATACTGTGTTAGCTCTAAAAACTTTCGGGCAAATGTAGTCTTACCAGAACCATTGGCTCCAGCGATAATGACAGCTTCTTTTTTGTCTTTATTGCCCACTGTGGATATTACTATATCACAATATGTAAATATACTGTCAGCTCAAGCTATGTACAGTCCATTGGTTATTAATCAAGCGAAAAGCCATTCTCTGACACAAAATTCATAGCTTGGCTTGGCGTATAAATAAATTCTGGGCAACGCAATTCCTTAGCGCAATTAAGAATAATCTTGAAGGCGTTATTAATTATTGCTAGCCTGAAATCCACAAAGAGCTCATGAACAGACTCGTCTGGGATAAGCAACTTGAGAAAGTCTCTTCGAGCAGCGACATCCATTGGCTCAAGCTCGGCTACGATTTGGCTTAATGTACTTCTGCTGATATTAGGAATAGCTCTTAGGATTAATGCACTAGTACCGATCAAAGCAAGTGGCTTGTCAAAGGAATAATTAGAGGCAAGATAGTTTGGTAATTTAGTTTGATTAAGGTCTACATGCGAACCTATCCGGAAGGACTTCTGTCTCACTATCTCACCAGCACTGATTTCTACCAATTGGTGACTAGCTCCACCAGTATCTAGTAATAGAAAATCCTGATACTTGTCTTTGAGATCTTCATAGACAGCCATGGCAGCATAACAACATTCTTGGTCTTCAGAAAAGACTCTAATATCTTGGAAACCAAAACCACGGAGCTTCTTTAAGAAACTCTCACCACTACCGCGCGGATCTTTCATCGCTTCTCTAATTGCAGCAGTTGCAAAAACCAATAGCTCAGCTGGCTCAATATTGTTCTTGGCTAAGAAAGGAATAATTTCTTCTCGAAGACTAGTAAGTGCAATCTTGACAGAACTAGATGCAAGGTGTGAATTTCTAAGTCCCTTACCAAGAGAGCTTTGAAAGCGCAAACTAAAAGCGCCTTCCTTATGTAGTTTGTAACTACCACTACCGATTTCTAGGACTGTATAAACCACTATTCAATTATATAGTAAACCAAGAAATCAATAGCGATAGTAAACCAGACAAGTTTTCCTAGTATAGTAAAGCAATAAAATCTTCTTAATTCTTGACAAAGCTCTTTTCGCCCTCGGACCGTGGCTAAGAAGGGGTTTTTGTTGTTTTTGCTATGCAAAAACGAATAGGCAACCTCAATCCGAATGGCTCAAAGACTTTGCAAAAATTTCGAAGATTTTATT
>JABHOV010000096.1 GCA_018695135.1 Candidatus Melainabacteria bacterium
GCCTTTAGTACTATTGCTGATCAGGTTTCTGTCATTGGCGAAAATAGACGCATCGTTCAAGAAGGACTTTCAAGCAAGGCTATAAACCAAGCTATGCAAGCTATCCCTGGTATTCGAGCTTTAATTGATGAAGCTGGTGTCCACAGCAACCCGGTGCTTCAAGGTTATCATCCTGATGATGTTGCATTTAGACTTGGTCCAATCATTAATGCAGTTGGTAGGTTGTATCATGCCAGTGGCATTATCAAAATGTTCTGTTCCGATGATGTCGAGGAAGTGACACAGCTAGCATCTGAAGCAGTTAAAAACAATCAAGAAAGAAAAAAACTTGAACGCAAAGTTGTAAGTCAAGGTTTTGATGAATTAGCTTGGAGCTACAAACCTGGCATTGACAAGGTTATAGTCCTTGCTCACCAGGACTGGAACAAAGGTGTTATTGGACTAGCGGCTGGTCGCATGATGGAATACTTGCCGCTGCCAATCTTTGCTGGCTTTATTGGTGAAAAGCAAACAACCTTCTCTGCTCGTAATCCCTACGACTACTTGCAGATAGACTTAGCCATAGTACTAATAGAAGTAGCAAAAGAATTTAAACAAGCCACTGGCAAAACTCTCAAACACGGCGGGCACAAAGCAGCAGCAGGTTGCAGTTGTGATAATGAAGACTTACCATTGTTTAAACGGTTATTAGAAAAACATTTTACTGCTCTAATTGCAGACGATTATAATCCGGTGCAATATATCAATGTTGAACATTGCATTGGACTAAGAGAATTAGTTTCATTGTTTAACAAAGAAGCCAAGATTTTACCCTTTGGTAATAGTTTTGCTAAGCCAAACTACGTCACCATGCCAGTCACAATCAAACTAGCAGGGCGCAGCGCTACAGACATCCTAGAGAATGGTAGAAGACCTGATGTTCTTCAATTAGAACTAACGGAAGATTCAGGTATCATCAGTAAATTTTTAGACAATCTTGGCAAAAGTCCCAAACTTGGAGATTCATACATCACCAGTCCTAGTAATGAGTATTCAGAATCTGCCGTGATCTTTCGTCGTGGCAAAGAGTTTCTTGAAGATTTCCTCTGGCAGCAAGATAAAGCATTTGTCTTCACCCTAAGACCAAGTTTTAGTTCCTATGATCAAAGTTTTAGGTTTGAAATTGTGGACTGGAGAGTCTATCATCCAGGGACTGAAGACTTAGATCCAAAGCTCTACGATAGATTGGAGGATGCAAGATGAATCAAGTAAAAGATTTGTTTGATTGGGCAGATCAGCAGCAAACTAACTTAAGACCAGTAGCTAATCCTGCACCATTAATAGCTAGTCCAAAGGCTTCTGTTGCCAGTCAAGAAGATAGCACCAAACCAGTTCATGCAACAATCCAAACTTCCTTAAACCCACCAGCATTGCAAGCAGACCTTGATCGCGCCAACCCTAAGCAGATTAGAGCTATCAAAAACTATCGAGGACCTATGTTTGTCCAAGCAGTACCAGGTGCTGGTAAGACTGAAACCATAGCAAGCAAAATTGCTTATCTACTCACTAGTGATGAAATAGACCCTAATGATAGACCTAGACCTGAGGAGATTTTGGTGCTTAGCTTCTCTTACGATGCTCGTAGCAATATGCAAGAGAGACTCAAAACCAAGCTAGCAATAAATCAAGCTGAAAAAGTAGAAGTAAGGACTTACCATTCACTTGCACTAAAAGTAATCACTGAAAACCCACAAATTAAACGCTTCGCTCAAATGGGTAGATTAATTGATGAAAATGAAAAGTTTGAACTGATTGAATCAATAATTGATGACTTGCCAAGGACCATTGCAGCAAATGAAGGCTATAAACCAGAGAAATATCAAAACCTAGAACGTAGTCCACGATTTTACAGCAATAATAAGGAACTAGTCAAAGAAATTTGTAAACATATTACAGAACTCAAGAAATTAAATATCTCACCTGAAGAGTTTTATTCTACCAACTTTAAAGATGGAGGAGCAGATTTACCAGCCAATGATTACCCAAGGTTCTTGCGCAATGCAGCTCGTAATGAGCAAATCAAAGACTTTGTGTTGCAGCCATTAGTCAATGTTGGTAATGTAGGCTGGAAAAAACAAGAACAACGAAGCCATGATGAAAAAGAAATCGAGATCTTCCTTTCTTTGCTTGACAGTATTCCACAAAGTGATCGTTATAAAAAAGATGGTCAGTATATAGAAGCTCCTTATCGTAAAATGATTAGAGGACTCAAAGAGAAAGCCATGCTTGACCAAGCTCAAGAAGGTGGCAGCCTGCGAAGACACTTTCGAGATCTAGTCCTCAAATTTTGTGCTCTTGAACTCAAAACCAAAGTCAGTAAGGCTTCTGCGTCAAGTTTAGGACCCAAGGCTCAGCAAACAAGGTATGCCAAAAGTGACTGGATAGAACATAAGTATAAGCTCGAAGATCTTGCACTCGTTTATGAAGAATATATCAAACAACTTAAGCGTCATCAAGTTCATGACTTTGATGATTTAGTACCAGCAGTAGTATCTGAATTTGAACACAACCCAGAACTTAGAGAACAATATTGCGATAAATATAGATATATATTCGGTGATGAATTCCAAGATACCAACTCAGCCCAATATCACCTAATGAGTAATCTTGCTGCAGCAAATGAATCTACAAGGAGCTTAAGCAATATTTGCGTAGTTGGTGATCCTGATCAATCAATCTTTGGCTTCCAGGGAGCAGCCTCGGAAAACAGCTATCGTTACATCCAGGACTTTGATCCGTTGATTGTTGTTTCTAACCAAAACTATCGTAGCCAAGGAGCAATCTTGCAAGCAGCAGATCATCTTAGAGGACATAACTACCTACAAAACAACCTGGGACTTGAATCTGAGAATAACAAACTAGTAGCTGAAGCTGATCCTGCCCAGTATCCTTATCAAGCAATTAAACTCAACAACCATGAAGACCATGATTCTAGTTTGGCTTATATTACAGATCAAATTGAGACTATGATTAATCCCAATAGTCAAGCAATTGATCCAAGTAATATTGCCGTTATCTGTAGAGAGAATAGAGATCTCTCAGAAGTCGCTACAGCATTAGCGGCAAGAAAAATCCCTCACAGTGTTGAAGCCAAAACTAATCTACTTCGTGATAAAGACATTAATCTATTTCATCGACTCTTTCAGGTGATTGCCCAACCCAATGCAAGTACTGATCTAGCTAATACCAACTTCACTAGCTTATTACTTTCTCCTGCCCTCTTAAGCTCTGAGACCTACCAAAGAGAGCAAATTAGCACTCAGGACATAGTAGAGGCTTGTTCTGGATATCGAGAAGCTATCCTGGAGAACAATTTTAAAGGATCTTTATTTGATTACCTGCAAACATATAGTACTAAACTCAAACCAGTAATAGATTTATTTCAGGACTATGCAAATAGAGCCTATCATGAAGACTTCGGTCAGCTATTCCTCAAAGCAATTAGGGATTTTGGCTACTTCAATCTTCTCTATGCTGATGCCAATGAACTACTTGATGCAGGGGACAAAGCTGAGATCGAGAGTGTCTGGCAAAGAAGAACCAAGCTAGAGCGAATAAGTGAATTTGCTCAAAGCATTGGCAATAGGTTGATAGAGAGGGTTAGTAACGAAGGACAAACGAGAGGTATCGATAAATTCTTGTACTCGCTTAGCTATCTTGAAGCTAAGGACCTCAAGATCAAAATGAAAAACGTTGGCACTAGTACAGGTGTTAAAATCCTTACCGCTCACAAATCTAAGGGTAAAGAGTGGGACCATGTCATGATCTACAAAGCCAATCGTGGTCATTGGGGCAATAAAAGCAACAGTAATATAATCAAGATGCCACCAACTTTAGGCAAAGATCCAACCAGTATTGAACAGGCAATTAGTGACGAGGAAGAGGAACGACGTCTCTTTTATGTGGCTATGACAAGAGCACGCAAAACTCTTGATATTCATAGTTATGCTCAAAGCAAACTTGGTGACAAACGTCAAGCATCAAGCTTTGTTAATGAACTTAGCAGCAACCCAAATGACAATTGTTGGCAGTCAAGCTGTCACAAACCAGATCCTCGCTCCCAGCTGCTTGCTGAACTTACTGATAAACGTGATGTTAGAGCCTGGAAAGAGCAGGCATTAACAATTGATTTAGATTACCTCAAAAGCAGAATAGAAACAGTCAGGCTCAATCCAACCAATCTTGGTCTATTTGAAACTTGTGCTAGAAAATTTGCTCTGCAAGAATTGCTCTCTGGTGTTCTTGAGATCAAATCCTTTGCCTTTGGTAAGGCTGTTCATGCTGCACTCGCAAACTACTTCACTGAGCTCCAAGCCATTCAGCAGCAAGGTCTCAATGCCGATGGTAAATGGCAATCCAATAAACCACCTCGTTATAATGATCTCAAAGAAAAACTACTGGGCTATTACACTCAGGAAGTACAAGGACTAGGTTTCTATGCTCAAGAACGAGATGAAATTTTAGAACGTGGTCATACAATGCTATCAGAATACTTTAACAAAGTTCGTTATAGTCCTGACTTTAAAAACAACAGGTTTTTTAGAGATCTTAAAATCATCGATGTAGAACTCTCTATGCGTAATCGTTTTGAACACAAAGGCATCTCTATCCCAAACAATGGCAGGATTGATTTGGTTGTTGAAGCTAAGGACAAAGATGGAAAGAAACACAAAATAGTCATTGATTTTAAAACCTTTGCTCCTGCTAAAGATGACCGAACTAAGCCTGGTGGCAAGTTACATAGTCAAATGTCACTATATAATTTACAGTTTAGAGTTGAAAATGAAGCTGGAAATTTAGACTATGTTCCTCATGATTATAGAATCAACTTTATGCAAGCTGATTCTAGAACTAAGTTCCAGTGTAAATCCGTGCAACCAAGTAATTCAGAATTAGAAGCGGTCAAAGACAAGGCTCATGATAGCTATCAAAAAATACAAAATTTAGAATTCCCCATGACTGATGATCAAGCTAAATGTTTAGATTGTATTTTTAGGCTTGCTTGTAATAGGTAGTTAAGGGGGCGCGTGCACATTATCTTGCACCAATCCATTAAAGAACCTGAACAATGTCTAAATGAGTAATGCAAACTTAGATATAGTGGAATTTGTTTCAAAATTAGAAGATCCAAGGTCAAGAGATTGTCCTCATAATTTTTCTGAAATAGTTATCACAACAATATGTGCAGCTGTCTGTGGGATGCTGGAATGGGATGAGATAGTATTTTTTGCTACTGAAAACAAAGATTGGTTAAAAGAAAAACTGAAAATTGATTTTTCAAATGGTATACCTTCTCATTTTACTTTTGCCAGAGTAATTTCTTCAATAGAACCTACTGCGTTTTCAAAAATTTTTACAGCTTGGATTCAAGCTGCCTATCCACCAAAAGAGAATCAAGTTATTGCAATTGATGGTAAAAGTTTAAGAGGCTCCTATCCAGAAACAAAAGGTGCTGATCTAACTCATATTGTTAATGCGATGGCTTGTGATACTGGAATAACTCTAGCTCAATTAGAAGTTCAAGACAAGGAAAATGAAATCACTGCAATACCAAAGCTGCTTGAATACTTAGATATAAGGAAGTCAATTATTACGATGGATGCAATGGGATCACAAAAATCTATCGCAAAAGTTATTAGAGATTATAAGGGTGATTACATCTTTGCAATAAAAGCTAACCGAAAGCATCTGTTTCAAAGCTTGAAATTAAGATTTGAAGAAGTAAGGAATGATCAAACCAAATCACAATTTAAACAAAAAGAATTTGTTACAAGAAGCGAAAATCAACACGGTAGAGTGGAAGAAAGAACATGTTTAGTAATCCCAGTCTCTCAACTAAGTGCTGATCAAGAAAATGAAATTGCACAATGGCAAGATGTTAAAACAGCTGTTGAAATTACTTACACTCACACGCATAAAAAAACAGGAGAAGTTAAAAATGAAACTAGGTTTTTTATTACGAGCTTGAAGTCCGATGCAGAAAGAATAGCTCAATCAATTAGAGAGCACTGGTATATCGAAAACAAACTACATTGGGTTCTAGATGTAGTTTACAAAGAAGATGATTCAAGAATGAGGATAAATTTTGCTCCTCACAATGCATCAGCCATCAAAAAAATCGCACTGAATTTACTAAGAATCGACAAAACTTACAACAAAAGCATGAAGCTTAAACAGAAAAAAGCCCTTGTAAACAAAGGATTTCTAGAGCAAATTCTTGGTATCAAAGATGCTTAAGATATTCGTGCTTTTGCCCTGCACCTGAGCCCCAAACGTTATATAATTATCTTTCGGGAATTCCCTTAAGAAGATATGCCCCTACCCTCTGCACTAACTAAATCTGGAATTAAACTTACGGTCTTCTCCGTTGGGGACGAGGACGGACCTGAGTCAAAAGAAGATCAAGTAAAGATTGATCAAATTCTTGCAGTAAAAAAACCTGTTGATGATCCAGACAGACGTGAGCAGGTAAGAATCCTTAATGCCAGTGCGGCGGGTACTGATCCAGCTGATCATCACACCAAGCGTTATGCTCCAGCTAACCCATTAACTGCCAATACTGAATACGTCGACTACGCTCAGATTACTGAAGCAACAATTGCAGGTGCTAACCCAGATGACAATGATGTGGTTGATGATTCTCTTGGCTTTGGAAGAAGGTCAACATTTGCTGCTCTGTTAGATACTGAATATAATTCCAGAAATGGAAACTTCTTACGTAGCTTAAGAGATATTCTTCATAATAATTACTACAACAGAGAGTTTAGAGACAGCCTTATAGAAATGTTCTATTGTGGCTTAAAAGATAAACCAGACAAGTCTTGGCTCAATCAAAGAATAGCCAAAGCTCTTGGGCACAAATATCAGAAAAACAAAAATACAGTAAGGGCAGTATTGAAAGGCTTTATCGATGATTATTATCAAAGAGCTCATCGTCACCGACTTGATTTTGATTCTGTCTTTCATCACAGCATCGATTTTGATCATAGACAATGGAAACCCTACGCCCACTTATCGAACCTATTAATGGTATCCAATGACCCCAAAGTCCGCAAAGCCGCTGAGCAAGCACTAAACAAGGCTACATCAGAACTAGCAAAACATGAGCTAATTCCTGAACTATACGATATGGTTAGAGTCTATTTTGATAGCCCTGAGTGGAAGGGCTATACAGATGACAATGGCAATAAAATAGCTGGCTTCTCTGATTTTGATCACAAAGCAGAACTTAAAAAAATTAATGATCAACTTAAAGCGAATGAAATATATCCAGGAGAAGCCAAGCAAGCCAAAAAAGAAGTTTATCGCAAAGTAGAAAAAAAAAATTACGCTGAGGCGGTATGGCAGAGTTATGCAACTAATGGGGCAACTCTTGATGAAGCCAATAGAGCTAAATTGTTAGAACTCAGAAACGGAACTACTGAAGCAGAAATTCAATATTACCGTAATGTACAAAGGTCAAAGTTTGAACTTGTATTCAAAAAGAAGCCTGAGAATGATGATGACCTTGCAATAGCAGATCTTGATGCTTTACCAGAGAATTTCAAAGATAGTGCCAAGTCCAAAGCCAATAAAATGCGCAAAGCACTGGCTCAGAAATATACTCAAGAGGGATACTATACAAAAGACGCTAATGCATGGGCTCGAGAAGCCATTCCAGCAGAAGCATTAGTTATTAATCTTGAAGACGGTATCTTTTATCCTTTTATGGAACATGTAGTCAATAGTGAACTAAAAAAGAAACTATATATTGCATATTTTCAAAAAGGAACCAAATATGCCAGTGGTGGGCTACTAGAGCCAGAACTTGAAGGACAACTAGACAATATCCCTATTGCAAGAAAAATCTTACTCAACAGAATGAAGATTGCTCAACTCTGCCCAAAGCCAGAAGGTGACCATGAAGATTATTCAAACTACTATATGCAAGCGGGAGCTTACTATAAATACAACCATGACACTGGTGATTTTACAGATTTCTATGACTATGGCAATCAAGGCCGTATAAATAAGCAGGGCTATGCATATCATGGCGAGGAGTCACTAGATTACTATATTGATTCAATAGTAGAAGAAGCAGTAACTCAAACTGGAGCTTATGAATTCTATGGTACGAATGAAACAACTAGCCACAAGCATCATTTCGAATATGGACAAAACTGCTTTGTAGAAGAATGTGGATTTCAAGAAAACAAAGCCAAAGAGCATGACCCAGCGGTAAAACTAATGTCAAGAATCATTAGACATTCAGAAGCGGCTGCCTATCAAGAATTAGTTAAATTCCAAAAAGAAATAGGCTACGTTAATTCTGAAAACAATCCAGATAGAATCTATCCTTGGGATTTAGCACACTTGGGGAAATTATACCAAGAACACAAGCTTGGTTTGAACACTGCTGAAATAAGCGAGTATTTTGAACTCAAATCAAGTCTCAAAGGCATCTTCAAACTTGCAGAAAAATTGTTCAATGTCAAAATTAAACCTATTTCGGGTATCAGTACTTGGGATCCAGATGTCAGAACATTTCTCATTACTGAAAAAACAGACTATGGAGATGAGAAAGAACTTGGGACTTTATATTTTGACTTATTCTCCAGACCTGGTAAAGGTTCAGGAGCATGGGATCATTCTCTTTCAGATCATGCTCTCAACTATGATGGTAGCTCCAATCCTTGTCAAAATGTTATAAACCTGAATCTCGACAAACCAAGGCGTGGCAATAAAGCCTTGCTTGGTCATGAAGATTTAGTAACTCTACTTCACGAATTTGGACATTCATTGCATTGCGTTCTCTCTGAAGCAGAGCTTGAACCAAATGCTGGTTATCAAGGAGATTATAGACTCACCGAATTTCCAAGTATGCTCTTTGAAGAATTTGCGTACGATGATAAAGCCCTCAAACTAATTGGACGTCATCATGAAACGAGACAGGAAATCCCTAAAAAACTAAGAGACCAAATCAAAGCTTCCAAAGACTTCATGAAGGTTCTACAGTCACGCGGCGCTTATCATTATGGCGCTTACATTAGTGGCTTAGCTTTTGATCAAGCTGTACACAAAATCACCAGCGCCAAAGAACTAGGAGACCTAGATACTATCTACGATCGCTTAGCAAGTAAACAAAAAGTTCACTGGATTGGTCGAGGCAAAGACCGCACGAGCATACCTGCTTCACTAGAATATATCTTTGATTGTGGTTATGACACAGTATATTCTTCATATCTCATGTGTCTTGCCAAGGCTAAAGATGCTTGGGGAACTTTCATTAGACATGGTTCCACTAATCCTCAAGTGGGTTCAAAACTAAGAGAAGCCATTCTATCCAAGGGCGATACCATCGACCATGATGAGCAATATAGAGACTTCAAAGGGCGAGATGCTAACCTAAAAGCATTTGTCAAAACTTTTAGTGAAATATCAATAGACAAAGAAAAAAATAAAAAATTAGAAGCTAAATTAATGGCGATGCTTGACTAGCTTAAGTACTTGCTTGGGATCTTAAGGCAGATATCTTAGACTTAAGCCTATCTAGCTCTGATTTTGCTGAATCTTGTTCACCTTTCTTGCCAGAACCCATGAAATCACTTACTTGATTCTCGCATTGAAAAACCATATCATATAATTCTGCAATCTCTGCTTTAGCTGCTTCAGCCGGTGCACCTGCCTCTATCTCTTTTGTCCAAAAATTAGATTCTTCAGCCCAAAATTGTCTACCGTCTTTACCAACAGCAGCTTGGTTTACAAAAGCCATCTTCAGTAAATCTGCACGCTCAGGACTCTCACCGATCATTTCTTTAGTTTCTTGAACAAAGTGCTTGAGTACATTAGCATAAGCTTGTTCATTTGTTACTGCAAAATCTGCATTGTCTCTGGCTTGTGCCACGAGCTTATCTCCGCCCACTTCAGGCTTGAGCTGTTCTATTTGTGCTCTTAAACCATCAAAAATTGTAAGTTTGTCAGCGAGATCTTGACGAATGGTTGCGATTTCTTTTTCTAATTTTTTGTCGGTGACGGCACCAACTTCTACTGAACTAAGTTTGACTTCTGTTGTTGTAATACCTTGTTCTAATTGCTGCGCCTTTGTTCTTAGCGTAGCAAGCTCTGCAGCACTACCAGCAACATCATCACTCTGAGTGATGGACTTGGGCCGAGCGCTTGTTCTAGTGCTTTGTTGTTCTGTAACTTGATTGTTTATCATAGAGACTACCTGTCCTATGTACTGTGTATAACTATTCTAGGTTAAGACCAGGTTATGAGCCTGCTCAAAATGTCCATCTACTGCGTTAGATATCATCACTTACTCTTAAATAGTTATTTCTTAAAGCAAATAGTGTACATTATTAATAGTGTCTTCTGATATCAATACCCACGAAGAGTTAAAAAAAGTAACCGATAAATGCAACAAAGCTCTAGAAAACCTAGAGACCAAGCAATGGTACGGTTACGTTAGTAAAGTGGTGGGGCTATTACTAGAAGCACAATTACCCGGCTCCAAAGTCGGTGAACTTTGTAGAATTGAAACCAAAGACTGCGGCAACAAGCAAGCAGAAGTAGTTGGCTTTAAAGGACAAACTGCACAGCTCCTATTACTTGAAGATGGCAAAGGCGTAAGTCAAGGTGCCAAAATTTACCCGTCTGGTAAATCGTTAGAAATTGGTCTTTGTGAAGAATTATTAGGCAGGGTTATTGATCCACTCGGTGAGCCGATGGACCACAAACCAAAACCAGTCTATGAAGAGTTTCGTGGCATTGAACAAGATGCGCCTGATTCATATGGTAGACCAAGAATCAAAGAAACTTTTTCTTGTGGGGTTCGTGCAATTGATTCGACTCTGACTTTTGGTTTAGGACAACGTATTGGTTTATTCTCCGGTTCCGGTGTAGGTAAGAGTACTTTGATGGGAATGATCGCCCGTTATTGCGAAGCTGATATTAATATCATTGCGCTAGTTGGAGAGCGTGGCAGAGAAGTGCAGGATTTTATTGAAGCGAGTCTGGGCGAAGAAGGTATGAAAAAATCAGTTTGCGTAATTGCAACTGGCGACAAACCAGCCATGATGCGTATGAAGTGTCTACTCACAGCAACTACAGTTGCTGAGTACTTTAGAGACAAGGGCAAAAAAGTCATGCTCATGGTTGATAGTGTCACTCGTATGGCAATGGCAGCTCGTGATGTTGGTTTAGCCGTTGGTGAACCTCCTGCAATGAAGGGCTATACTCCTAGTGTGTTTTCTTTGATACCTCGCGTACTTGAAAGAGCCGGCAGGTCAGACAAAGGATCCATCACTGCAATCTACGCTGTCTTAGTTGAGGGCGACGACATGAACGAACCGATCGCTGATACCGCTCGTGGTGTACTTGATGGTCACATTGTTTTATCCCGTAAGATTGCAGTAAAAAATCACTTTCCAGCAATTGATGTACTAGCGAGTGTTAGTCGTCTCTTCCCTGATATCACAAGCGATGAGCAGCAAGACCTTGCCGGCAAAATGCGTAACCTAATGGCAGTCTATGGTGAGAACGAGGACTTGATCAATATTGGTGCCTACCAAGGTGGCGTCAATCCCACTATCGATAAAGCCATAGCGCTCAAATCAAAAATCGATGATTTCCTCAAGCAAAAAATCTACGAGCAGTCTAGTTTTGAAGAGACCTTGAATGCGATGAGGCAGATTGGGTTATAATCATCCCAATCCCAACAATTATCCCAACAATAGCCATCAAAGTCCCAGCTGACATCATACCGTTCATAACTAAGATTTGATCTAAACGCAATTGTTCAATCAACAAACGTCCAATTGAATAAAACAAAAGATATTTAGCTATCATCTTCAATGGATTTTTAGCATCATAACTCTTCAGCAAAATCACAAAACTAATTAAGTTCCAAATTGACTCATAAAGGAAACATGGGTGATGGAACTGCTGACTATGACTGACATACAAGCCCCAAGGCAAATTAGTGATTGAGCCATAAGCTTCTTCATTAAAGAAATTACCCCAGCGAGCGATTGCTTGAGCAAGAGGAACCACTGTCGCTGCTATAGACAGCTTAATTAAATAGTTATTTCTATCAAAAACCCAAGTGCCTAAAGCCCCGCCAATAATTCCACCTTGAATACTTTGACCACCTAACCAGATTTGTGGAATTTCAATTGGGTTCATCCAATAGTAATCTGCATTCAAGATCACATACCAAAGCCTTGCACCAACTAAACCCCAAAGTAAAATCCCAATAAAAAAATTAGACAATTGATCCTTCGTAATATTGGGCGGACACAAATATTTGGCAGCGACTTCAAGCGCGACAAGAAAACCAACTGCATAAAGCAAGCCATACCATCTAATAACTAATGGTCCCAATTCAATTAAAATAGCACCTGGTGACTGAAACATCATCTAGCTTCACTCCACCGGACTTGTTGAATTCTTGTCATAGACTCCATCCCCTGCCACTAAAACCCAAAAGGTCTTGAATATAATCCAAATATCCAAGAACACATTGTGCTGACGCGCGTACCAGCAATCAAGCTCCATACGTTTTTCATAGGGAATAGAATTGCGACCATTGACTTGAGTCCAACCGGTGATTCCTGGTTTGGTTTTAAGTTTCCACAAATCCGCCTCACTAAAATTGTTTACTTGCACAGGCAAGGCTGGTCTGGGACCGACCATACTCATATCACCAAGCATGACATTCAAGAGTTGCGGTGTCTCATCAAGACTAGTACCGCGCAAAAAATGTCCCAGCTTAGTAATTCTATCGTCGTCCTTGGATTCAGCTAAGCGATTAGGGTCTGAACCTGTTTTCATGGTTCGGAACTTGAAACAATCAAACTCACGACCGTTTCTGCCTACTCTAGTGTGAACATAAAAAATTGAACCTGCTGAATCTAACTTAATTAGAATTGCAATTATTAACCACACAGGAATAAAAAACGATAAGGCTGTTAGCCCTAGCATAAGGTCCATTAAACGTTTAAGTAAAAGATTTAAACTTATCATTAAAGTCAGCCCCTCTCCCTATTCCCTTACTTAAGGTCAGATTTACGTAGCATATAACCCTCACCACGTTTGGTATGAATCAATTTGCCTTGTTTTTTTTCTTGTAATTTAGATCTAAGGTATCTGATATAGACCTCAATCACGTTACTTTCACCAATAAAATCATAGCCCCAAACTTTGTTGAATAAAAACTCACGAGTTAAATATTTTTCTGGGTTCATCATGAAAACTCTAAGCAAAGAAAACTCTTTACTTCTCAATTCAAGAACATCATCACCACGCTTAGCAAGACGGTTAAATTGATCAAGCCACAAATCATCATAGTTCAAAGTACCAGCTTGCTCTTTTGGCTTACGTCTCAAAACCGCTCTAATTCTTGCAAGCAATTCTTCGGTTGCAAATGGTTTAACTAAATAATCATCAGCGCCGTAATCCAAGCCCTTCACTTTGTCTTCAATACTATCTTTTGCCGTAATCATAATGATTGGCACATTGTCAGAATCACTTCTAACTTGCTTGCAAACCTCTTCACCAGACATGTTTGGCAACATGCAGTCTAGTAAAACCAAATCAGGACCACCATCGCGAATGCTCTTAAGGCCCTCAAGGCCATCAACAGCGGTAATCACTTCATAGCCCTCGTATTTAAGTTCTAACTCAATGAGCCTGGTGATCTGTGCTTCATCTTCAATTATTAGGACTTTGGTATCTTTGTTATCTGGCTTGTTGACAATGTTTGTTGTATTCATATATAAACCTTTGCTGGGGTCTTACTAATATATCAAACTCAAGCGAGAATAAGCAAGCTAATTCGGGTATATTATAGACCCGAGGATAATCCTCATTGCTAAGCCCAATCCCACTCTAGGAGACATGAGATAATAACTACTGGCGAAAAACTAAATAAGCTAGAGAGTAATGACAAGATCATTGATCTTTGTCATAGACTGGAAACTGATAATTTGGCACTTAATAGTAGCAGCTATGAGGCTCTCAAGCTTGTTGCTGAGGCTTTAATCAACAAAAGCAAGGAGGTCGTCGCTCCAATCTCTGGAGCTATCTACAGTTCAATACAAGTCTATTCTAATAATGACAAATTATTAATTCACGCTGGAGCCAATATCGATCCATCTAGTATAGAGCTATTAAAATCTCGCAAGCACCGCAATTGTGCAGAGAAGCAAGCTGCCAACTCAGCAGCTGCAGAGGACCTGCTTAATAACGCTCAAATGCTCATAATGTTTTTGTATCGAGCTCAAGATCAAAAACTCAAAGCAGAAAAACTTCTTCCCTGTATCGATTGCTATGAGACTTATATTCCTGAGCTTATAAAAAATAAAGGTTTATTAGTTTTGATTATTGATGACGACGACGAACGTATTTTCGTGAATGACACTAACTACGATAACTCCATTAAAACCCTTCAAGGCATACACTATAAAATCATTGACTCTACTGCGATGCATAATCTCAACATTGAGACTGTTTTGGGTGCGAGGGTTTGTGCTGAGTCACAATGATAAAACTGCTAGGAGGCTGCCGGAATAATCCAATAACTGTGTTATGCTCGCCCTCATTTATTAGAATAAACTTCGGGTAAACATCAAAAGCTATGTTTCTCAAATGGCTTTGGTGCTCGCATGCCTTGTTCTTGAATTCTCCGACAGCCTCCGCTGTCTGCCTAGAGTTGAGATTTAAACTCTCTTAAAACAACAAGATCATCATCTTTGATCTTACCTAATTGCAGCGCACGCTTAACAAGAATGTCATAGTCACTTAAACAAGAATAAGCGACTTTAGCTTCCTCAAAAGCATCAATAGATTTTTGTAAGTTATAAGTAAAGATAGCAACAAGTCCCAAG
Source organism: Candidatus Melainabacteria bacterium (assembly GCA_018695135.1). Lineage (GTDB taxonomy): Bacteria > Cyanobacteriota > Vampirovibrionia > LMEP-6097 > LMEP-6097 > JABHOV01. The sequence goes on from JABHOV010000096.1 coordinate 14,907, forward strand.
ACTTCAAAACCAGCCTCTCTAAGAGTTTCAACTGCCTTGAGTGAACTGCCACCTGTAGAAATCAAATCTTCTACAACAACTAGCTTGGCACCAGGTTCAAGCTTGCCTTCAATTTGGTTAGTTCTTCCATGACCTTTGGAGCTTGATCTGACATAGCACATCGGGATTTGCATTTTGTCTGCGATTAAACTGGCATGAGGAATTCCAGCAGTCGCAACTCCAGCAACAGCATCCAAACCAGGATATTGTTCTTGAATCAAGTCTACAAAAGAGTCTCTAATCAAATCTCTTGCCTTAGGGTAAGAAAGGCTTACCCGGTTGTCACAATAAATCGGTGACTTAATTCCAGAGGCCCAGGTAAACGGGTCTTCGGGTCTGAGGAAGACTGCTTCTATTTCAAGTAGTGTCTCGGCTATCTGTGCTGAACGGTTGGTCGTATTCATCGTATGAACATTATAGCGTGTGCTCACTTTGTTCGCCGGTTGCGTTCGCTTTGCTCACTGGTTGTGGTCGCTACGCTCCCTGGTTGCTTCGCTGCCTCTTGAACTTCATGTTCTTAAGCAGGCTTCTTTGATACAACAAGCAGGGAGTGAAACGACCACAACCAGAGAGCCTGAAAGGCGAACACAACCAGTGAGCAAAGCGAACGCAACCGGGAGCAAAGCGACCTTACCTTAGTTCTTCACAGACTTAAACATAGAATCCGGCAATCTATATTTATCAATAATCGCTTTATTAATTTCATTATTCTTGACAAATAAAATGATCCACTTATCGACAAAAACTGGAACCCATTGAGGGTCAGCAATACGCCTAATTAAGAATGGCTGCGCATGTTCAGTCATGTCATGGCGCATGAAATAAATTACATTGAAATTGATTTTAGAATCCAGCTTTTCCCATTTTTCTTCATCCTCTTGAACCTTCTCGTAGATATCATCAAAATACTCATTGGCATAAGCTTCTGGTCTATTGTCTACAAACACTCTTCGCTTCGGAAAGAGGTTGTAAATCAAATAACCGCCAATATCATAATTATTAAAGATAGGTCCAGTAATATTCAACGCTCTAAAGAATTCAGCTGAGCGGTTAATTCCAGGTTCTAAGCCAAGTATAGTGATTCTCTTTGGAGTCAAACCAACTGTAGCAAAGGCAGTTAAGACTAGTGACAGAGCAAAGATTTGAGTAAACAAAGGTGCTTTGTGCCTTAAAGTAAATAGCCTTGAAAGATTATAAGCAAAAATTGGAACAGCATAAAACACAAAAACAGGAATCGCTCTATTTGTCTTGAAAGCTAGCACTGCAAAAACAATAGTAATTGCTAGGTTGGCGAAGTTGTTTTTGACAAACTCAAGTGGCTTTAGCTTTAGCTTGAAATAAACCAAAATCCAAGCAAGTAGGTTCAGTGCAAAAAACGCATCAAAATAGTAATAAATCACTTGCTTTGGAAAACGATGATGCATAAAAAATACCGATTGGTTTTCAGCTAATTCGTAAGCATAGTTCTTAAATATATTCAGCGGTTCCAGCAAACCACTGAATCCAAAGGGATTGATCAAAGAAGCCAATACGGCAATCGTAAGCAGCAACAAGTAGTCTTTTGACTTCCACTTAAACAGTGATTTACTTTTGAGGACTTCTTCAGCATAAAACATACCAATAACAAGCAGCCCAACACAGAAAAACACATGTAAGTTAATCCACAAGAGTTGGAACTGTGCCAGCAATATTGCTGTTGCCCTAAAACTCAGCCGATTAAATTTAAATAAAGTCAATATCGCAAACTCAAAAGCCATCAACAGATAGCTAAATGATTCTGGTCTCACCTCATCACGCCAAACCAGTAAGGGCAAAGCGATTGCCAGCGCGATTGCGGCAAATTCAAAACCAGCCATCAAGTAAGCTGCATAAAAACTAGCAACTACGGCAATAGCGATCACTGAGATATTAAGAATTGAAAGTCCAAAGAAACCAAAATTGTCATGAACTAAGAAATGAAAGACACCTGTAAGCCAGTGATGGTTATGTACGGGGAAATTGGCACTAGTAAAGGAATAGAAATTAGTATAAAGTGGTGTTTCAGTCACAAAGTCCTTTGTGTTCACGAAAGCATCAACAATATATTGACCATTCATTATGTGACGCCCAAGGTCAGCAGTACTAAGATTGATGTAATCACAAAGCCCAAGCACAATAAAACTCAGTGCAAGAACGAGAGTAGTTAATCTAATAAGCTTGAGTATTGGTTTTGAGAGCATTTAATTAAAGAACCTGTACTTGAAGATATAGAAAATGGCTTTGATTCCATCTCGCCAATTGATTTTTTTACCTTCCTCATAGCCGCGACCATAATAAGAGATTGCCACTTCAAAAATCCTAATTCCTTTGAGCTTAGCGACCTTGCTGGTCATCTCTGGTTCAATACCAAAGTGGTTTTCTTGAAGATCAATGCTTTGAATAATTTCTCTTTTAAAGCACTTGTAACAAGTCTCCATATCTGTGAGGTAAATATCATTGAGCATATTAGTAAGATTGGTCAAGAATTTATTAGCTAAGTAATGCCAGAAACCCATTGAGCGTCTAGGTTTGCTGCCAGCAAAACGAGAGCCATAAACCACATCCGCCTTATCATTTACCAGTATTGGCAAGATCTCATTATATTCTTCTGGGTCATATTCAAGATCCGCATCTTGCACAATCACAAAATCACCAGTCGCTTCTTTAAAGCCTGTTTGCAATGCAGCACCTTTACCTGAGTTCTTCAGATGCTTCACAAATTTGTATTGAATTGTCGTGTGCTTACTTGCTGCAATATGTTTTTCAATAATTTCTGCACTCTTATCAGCTGAGCAATCATCAACGAGGATTATTTCTTTGGTCAAATCAGCAACTAAGTCAACGGCCTCAACCGCTTCAAGTATTTGATTAAGCGTTGCAGCTTCGTTATATACGGGGATAACTATCGACAATTTCATAAGATTACTACTATCTTATTCCACACCCACGTTGAGCCTTTCACTTTTTGTCAGATAAGATCGCACCCGCTGCGTGACATACGCCACTTTTCAGATAATATTGAAATTGTATAGTGGTAATTGAATATACACATCATCCCCA
>JABHOV010000077.1 GCA_018695135.1 Candidatus Melainabacteria bacterium
ATTGTCCCATGGAACTTCCCACTATTAATGTTATCTTGGAAAATTGCTCCAGCTCTTGCTATGGGTAATACTATTGTCTTTAAGGCTGCAGAGCAAACTCCAATTTCAGCAATGTTTTTTGCGCACTTATGCGAGCAGGCAGGAGTTCCACCTGGCGTTGTCAATATGATTAATGGTGATGGCAATATTGGCGCTGAACTTGCAGCTCATAAAGGCGTTGATAAAGTTGCATTTACTGGCTCAACTGCTGTTGGTCAGTCCATCAGAAAAAGTACAGCCGGACAAGGTAAAAAACTTACACTCGAACTTGGCGGAAAATCTGCATTTATTGTGTTTGAAGATGCAGATCTTGATGCTGCAGTTGAAGGCTTGGTTGATTCAATTTGGTTTAACCAAGGAGAGGTTTGTTGTGCTGGATCAAGATTATTGGTTCAGGCTGAAGTTGCTGAAGACCTTCATCTAAGAATTAAAGAAAGAATTAAACAATTACGCTTAGGCTCTCCTCTTGACAAGTCAATAGATTTAGGCAGTTTAGTTAGCAAAACCCAGTTTAATAGAGTGAATGAAATGGTCAAAGATGGCTTAAAACATGGTGGAGAAATTTATCAGGCATGTGATATTGAGTCAGAGGGTAACCTCTATCCCCCAACTCTTATTACAAATATTGATTCTAGTCACCCGTTAGCTCAAGAAGAAATTTTTGGACCTGTTTTAGTCTCAATGACTTTCCGAACTCAATCCGAAGCAGTTGAGTTAGCTAACAATAGTAGATATGGATTAGCAGCAAGTATTTGGAGTGAAAATATTAATCGCACAATGGATGTTGCTCCTAAAATTAAAGCCGGTGTTGTATGGATTAATTGTCATAATCAGTTTGATGCGTCTTGTGGATTTGGCGGCGTCAAAGAGTCTGGATTTGGCCGTGAAGGTGGAAAAGAAGGACTTTATGAGTACCTTAAGCCTAACGGTTTAAAGTCTTCAAAGAAGACTACTGCTGCTTTAATTACTAAAAATCCTAAAAATAGTGCTATTGACCGAACATTAAAATTTTATATTGGTGGAAAGCAGGTAAGGCCAGACGGTGGTCATAGTATTGCAACTTTCAATGCTGACGGAAGTCATGCAGCTTTCGTTGGTGCTGGCAACAGAAAGGATGTAAGAAACGCTGTAAGTGCAGCCTCAAAAGCATCATCCTGGAGCTCTCAAAGCGGTCACGGCAGAGCTCAAATTATTTATTTTCTTGCTGAAAATTTATCGGTACGCGAATCTGAATGGATTCAGCGACTTGTAACTCTTTGTGGGGTTTCAAAAAAACAAGCTAAAGCTGAATTTGATGAAAGCATCAGTCGACTCTTTAGTTATGCTGCCTGGGCAGATAAGTATGACGGAGCAGTTCATAGTGCGCCTTATAGAGGCATTACAATGGCACTTCCAGAGCCCATAGGTATTCTTGCTCAAATTGCTCCTGAAGAGCTTCCATTGCTTTCATCAATCTCTTTAATTGCCCCAGCAATAGCTATGGGAAACCGAGTTGTTTTAATTCCTAGTGAACGCTTTCCAAGTGTTGCCTTGGAGTTAGTACAAACAATTGAAACTTCAGATTTACCCGCTGGTGTTATAAATATAGTTAGCGGTAATAAGCGTGAGCTTGCTGAGCAAATTGTTGGTCATGCTGAAGTTGATGGTACCTGGTGTTGGGCGGATCAAGAGACTATTGCCTCTATTGAAGCTATTAGCGCTATTGACTTAAAACGCTTGTGGGTTCATGAAGATAATGATCGAGATTGGCTTAATCCTGATCAGGGTGAAAGCTTAGAATTCCTAAGAAATGCAACTGAAGTGAAAAATATTTGGACTCCATATGGCGACTAATTTATGAGCGCATTATTCCTTCCTCAAGAACTAATTAGAAAAAAACGTGATGGTTTGATACTGAATGACCCTGAAATTGGTTTTTTAGTTCAAGGTATTACTGATGGCAGTTTGACGGATGCTCAGTTAGGCGCTTTTGCAATGGCAGTTTTTAAATGTGGTATGACTATGGATGAACGCGTTAGTTTAACTCAGCACATGATGCACTCAGGTGATACGCTTCAGTGGCAAGATCTTAACTTAGATGGTCCAGTAGTAGATAAGCATTCAACTGGCGGCGTAGGAGACAAGATAAGTTTAATGTTGGCTCCAATAGTTGCTGCTTGTGGAGGCTACGTTCCAATGATTTCTGGTCGCGGCTTGGGTCATACGGGTGGCACACTAGATAAGCTTGAAAGCATTCCAGGATATAATGGAACTCCTGATAATACAAAATTTAGAATGCTTGTTAAGGAAGTTGGCTGCGCTATTATTGGGCAAACTGCTAAACTTGCTCCAGCAGACCAGCGTTTTTATGCTACTAGAGACGTCACCGCAACAGTTGAGTCAATTGACCTTATTACCGCGTCAATTCTATCAAAAAAACTAGCCTCTGGACTTGATGCCCTTGTAATGGACATTAAAACTGGTAATGGTGCATTTGCTGCAAACTATTCAATGGCACAAGAATTAGCCCAAAGTATTGCAAATGTATCGAGTAAATCTGGCGTGCCAACTAGCTGCTTGATCACGGATATGAGTCAGGTTCTTGGTCATAGCGTAGGTAATGCTATAGAAGTCAAAGAGTGTATAAATTTTTTAATCAAACCTGAAAATGCTAACCTTAGACTTCTTGAGCTTACCATTGAGTTAGCAGCTCATATGTTGCAGCTGAGCGGTATTGAAAGTGACCTTGAAACTGCTCGAGTGAAATCTCAAGATGCACTAACGTCTGGCAAGGCAGCTGCAATATTTGAACAAATGATTTCTGCTCTTGGTGGGCCAAGTGATTTACTAGAAAAGTCTCACAAACACTTAGTCCCTATGCCCATTATTAGGCCAATAGTATCAAATTCTTCTGGATATGTTTTGGAAATGGATGCGCGCGCTATTGGTCTTAGTATGATACATTTAAAAGCTGGCAGAACTAAATCTAGCGACCCAATAGATCATGGCGTTGGATTAAGTGATATTGTTGAAATCGGTCAATGGGTTGACAAAGGTGAGCCACTTGCAATTGCTCATACGCGAGA
>JABHOV010000043.1 GCA_018695135.1 Candidatus Melainabacteria bacterium
ACAAGCAGATATAGGTATTTTTGGCGGATCCGGTCTTTACGCATTATTGGATAATGTCAAGGAAGTCACAGTAGAGACACCTTATGGCGCGCCGTCTGACTCTGTCTTTATTGGCGAACATGCTAGCAAAAAGATTGCATTCCTGCCACGACACCAGCGCGAGCACAGAATTCCACCTCACAAAATTAATTACAGGGCCAATGTTTGGGCACTCAAAGAACTCGGTTGCTCTTCGGTCATCTGCCCTTGCGCCGCTGGCTCCCTGCAAACGAATTACAAACCAGGAGATTTTGCAATTGCCGATCAATGGGTTGATAGAACTTCTGGGCGCAAAGACACTTTTTTTGATGGACCAATCACTACACACGTAAGTCCAGCAGAACCTTACACACCTGAGTTGCGCAAGCTTGCTGTTGCAGCTGCCAAAGAAAACAATATCACTGTCCATGATGGCGGTACTATCGTCATTATCAACGGACCACGTTTCTCATCGAAAGCAGAATCAGAATGGTTTCACAAAATGGGCTGGCAAATAATCAACATGACCCAATACCCAGAAGCTCACCTAGTACGCGAAGCTGGCATGGCTTGCGTTAATATTTCACTAATCACAGACTACGACTCTGGCGTACATACCGGCACTGAGCCAGTGAGCCATGGCGCCGTCATGGAAGTCTTTGGACAAAATATCGACAAGCTACGCAAGATGCTCTTCTCATTAATAGAAAAAATCCCCGTTGATGAATTCTACGGCGCTGATAAAGTGCTTGAGCAGAGTCGGTTTTAGAATGCAAGTAGTCGCCATAATTCCAGCCCGCTATGCCAGTACTCGCCTTGAATGCAAGCTCTTGCTTGACTTGGCTGGTAAAAGCGTACTGCAAAGAACCTACGAGCAAGCTTGCAAAGCAAAATATCTCAAGCAAGTCATTATAGCAACTGACGACCAGCGGATTTTTGATCATGCACGCAGCTTTGGCGCCGAGGTTTTTATGACATCGCTTGAACACAAATCTGGCACAGATAGAATTGCAGAACTTGCCAAACAAAATCCTGATTGGTCAATCATTGTTAACGTCCAAGGTGATGAACCAATGATTAACCCAGATGATATCGATAAAGCGATAGAGCCTTTCTTGCACGATCCACTCTGTCAAATGACCAGTCTTTATCATTGCATTAACGATCTAGACGAAATCAATAATCCTAATAATGTCAAAGTGGTGATTAATGCAAATGGGGAGGCGATGTATTTTAGTCGTAGTGTAATACCCTACGAGAGCTCTAAAGCTGTAAGGCTCGAAGGCACGAAGGCTTCCGATACAGCCTTAGAGCCTTACAGCCTTAGAGCTTTTAAGCATATTGGACTATATGCCTACACCCGCGATAGTTTATTACAGCTTGCCAGCTTGCCTCAAAGTGAGCTTGAAAAACTCGAACAACTCGAACAACTGCGAGCACTTGATAACGGCATCAAAATCAAAATGCTTGAAGTAAAGTCAGCACCAATTGGCATTGATACTGTTGAGGATTACAACAAAGCTCAAGAATTATTAGGTTAAGCCGTCCATGGGTCAAGAGAACCTGCTAAACTAAATAAGCAATGGTAACAAGGCAAACCCACACCGAACATGGCAAGTTCTTTATTCATGCTGATAATCAGCTCCGTCTCAACAATGGAGAAATCTCCGCTGCTGCATTCCTAGACAAGCTAATCAGAAAAGACTACAAGAAACTAATTAGACCAGACTATGATGTTGAAGTCATCGAGAGACTACATGCAGACATAAGCGTTGATGATAGTTTTATAACTCAAGCCACTAAACTTGCTGAAACTTTTCCAAAGATGAAAAACAAGGGTCCTAGGCATAAAGATAAAAAAGAGCAAGGTGATCAAAAAGGAGCTAAAACAATCCACCTTATAGTTGCTGCAGAAGATACCAATCCAAATCCTGACTCTGAAGCCCTAGGCTCTGTAAATAAAACACATCTAGACCTTGATCACGCAGTTCAATCTATTAACACACCTACAACACCAGGGATATACACTGTATTAATCAATGATCAACCCGAGAATCATGAATTAATTAATTTTGCCCCTGGAAAATCTCCAGCTATCCCTTTAGCTCTGCGGGCACCAGGCTATGGGATCGAAGGAACCAAAACACTTAACACACCAAGTTTTAAAACTCTACCGCGAATCACCACAATGGATCCCCCAGAATTACTCAGACTTAATTTCAAAGCACTTGT
>JABHOV010000097.1 GCA_018695135.1 Candidatus Melainabacteria bacterium
AAGTCCAACTTGAACTCCGTTTGGTGTTACTTGTCCATTGCTGAGGGTTGCACCCGGCGCTTTAATCACTTGTGAAAACAAAGTGCTAAAGTGAGCCATTGATTTTTTGAAAGCAGTTGTGTTGATGTTGGCAAGGTTATGCGAAATCACATCTATATTAGTTTGCTGAGCTTGCATGCCCGTAGCAGCGGTTTGTAATGAACGATCCATAGTTAAGTTATAGGGTTTTGACTGCTTAGTTTAACTAGTGGTTTTGTATTAGTTGCTTGTGGCTCAATAGGTTTTTGGGTTGACTCGGTCATATGGGGGAGCTGGGATAGCGATGTTCTTTGATCGTCATTCCATTCAATCCTCCGGGAGCAAGCTTCCGAGTTATTGAGATGAATTTAGGAAGATAGTGTTCTGGGTTATAGGTAAATACAAAGTAAGCTCGGTAAACTTAATTTAACTTGCATTCTCCTCAATCTTTTGTTAACATTTGGCTATGACAGTTGTAGACTTACCACCTTCTGGAGACCCTGGAGATGGTCACGGACGACAAGAAAGAATCAAAAAAATGATTCAAGATGCACTCCGTGATGAAGGTTTAGCAGGTTTTGGCACTGATGACTCTCTTTTAGAGAGTGGTAGTGCAACAGTTAAAGAGATAGCCCGCCCACAAAAGTCTAAACACAGCAAGGGTTTTCAACAAATTTATGGTTACGAAAATGTCAAACGACAAATTACTAGACATCTAATCAACCCTCTTAAATGTCAAGATTCTCCTTTCTTCCAAGAACCAGCTCGTGGTGTTTTATTCTATGGTCCACCAGGTTGTGGCAAAACTCTTTTTGCTGAATGTCTTGCCGAAGAATTAGGTTTCAATTTTCAACAACTAGCAATTGGACAGACGATTGGTACTAAATGGATGCATGAGACCTCCAATAATATCACGACTGCTTTTGAAACTGCTAGACGTTCACGAAAGCCGACTCTAGTTTTTATAGACGAAGCCGACTCTATGCTTAATCATAGAGGTGATGTACAACATGAAGGAAAACTAGAGGAAATTAATACTCTAATGCAAGAGCTAAGTTCAAATCAGAATGGCAATATTATTGTAGTGCTTGCAACAAACCACCCGGAGAAGCTAGACCAGACTGCAATTCGTTCAGGTAGAATTGACCTCAAGATCCAAATCCCACTTCCTGATCCGGAAACTAGAGATACATTGCTAAGAAGATTAATTGTCGATAGATGTAAAGAGAGTTCGGCGATTGGCAATCTGGATGTGAAGCATTTAGTAAATATAACAGAAGGTTTTACTGTGTCTGATATAGTAGCAATGATCCAAAATACCATCCACATAGCACTGGAAAGAAACCTTATACAACTCAACGACGATCTATTACAAGAAGCTTGTTTTGAAACGCGAAGATCTTTGACTGAAGAACAAATTCAATACTATAATGACCTTGAAAGTCACATAGCGTTTTAGTAAAACAAAAAATCATAGCGAAGTTTTGCGAGTAGAAAATAGCGGAGCAAGAGTTGTGATAATTGCCCGTTTTTCTACCAATTGCTTAATAATCCAAGAATGTGCCAAAGTAGCTGGCTATTTCGCCCATATTTGGGTATAATAAGTAGTGAAATGATACGAGAGATTGCAAAAGAGCTACTGAAATGGTCCAAGGATGCTAAGCCATTGCCGACTATTGTCAGAGGTGCAAGGCAAGTTGGTAAGTCACATACGATTAGGGAATTTGGCGAGAATCACTTTGATAATTTTATTGAGATTAATTTAGAAACAGATCCAAAATATTTAGCTTGTTTTGAAGCTAGTGATATCGAGCAAGTTTTAGAAACTATAGTGCTACTGACTAATCAAAAAATAGTACTAGGCAAGACTTTGCTGTTCATTGATGAGATTCAGGAGTCGGTCAAGGCGCTTAGTCTATTGCGATCTTTCTATGAGAAAAAACCAGGCTTACATATAATTGCAGCTGGGTCATTATTGGAGTTTGTACTGAAGAGTCAAAAAATATCGATACCAGTTGGTAGAGTGCAATATTTGTTTATGCAACCAATGTCTTTTTATGAATATTTGGACGCTAGTGGTAATTCAAATAAAAAAGAATTTATCCAACAACTTAATCACAAGTCAAAGATCAATGAGGCTGTGCACCAAGAACTTCTTAAGCAACTACAAACTTATTTCATACTAGGAGGTATGCCACAAGCGGTTTATAGTTACCTTGAACACAAGGATATATTAATTGCGTTACAGATGCATCATTCAATTATTAATACTTACCAAGATGATTTTGGTAAATATTCTAAATTAGCAAGTGCCAATATTCTGAAAAAGCTTCTTTATAAGGTTCCTAAAACCATCTCACACAAGTTTAAATACGTAAGTGTAGATTCTGATTTTAAGGCAAGAGAAATCAAAGCTGCTCTTGAATTGGCTATTGATGCGAATTTGATTTATAAAATCAAAAGGACTTCTGGAGCAGGAGCTCCTCTTGAAGCAGAAGCTAGTGAAGATCATTTCAAGTTGCTTTTCTTGGATATAGGTTTGATGCAATCTTTGCTTGGCTTAGATAAAGAAATTGCAACTAGTTTTGATATAGATTCAATTGCTTCAGGAGCATTAGCTGAACAGTTTGTCGGACAGGAATTATTGATGTCGTTAGAGTTTTACAGAAGAAAGAATCTTTATTATTGGGAGAAATCAGGTGCTAAAGATTCTGCGGAGATCGATTATTTACAGAATATCTCAGGTTTGATTTATCCAATTGAAGTGAAAGCTGGTAAGAGGGGTAAGCTCAAGAGTATGCACAGCTTTATGCAAAAATATAAACCGAGTCTAGGTCTTAGATTATATGGGGGCAAGATTGATTACGAAGACGCTCTACTGTCTTTGCCTTTGTATGCATGCCGTGAGCTTCATCGAATAGTTTCAGGGATAGAGGACTAATCTCCTCACCAAAAATACGTTATACTCTTATGTATGGAAAAAACAGTAAATTACGAAATAGCAGATATTAACTTAGCTGAGCTTGGAGCTCAGAGGATAGCTTGGGCGGCAAAAGAAATGCCTGTGCTTCTTAAGATAAGGGAGCGTTTCGCTAAGGAGAAACCGCTTACTGGTGTCAAGATGATTGCTTGTGCTCACGTTACTACTGAAACTGCCAATTTGGCAATTACCCTCAAGGCTGGTGGTGTTGATTGTGCGCTTATCGCCTCAAACCCACTTTCAACTCAAGATGATGTTGCTGCTTCTTTGGTAAAGCATCACGATATTGCTGTTTATGCAATGAAGGGAGAGTCTACTGAGACTTACCTCAAGCATGTAGAGATTGCGCTTGACACTAAGCCACAAATTATTATGGATGATGGTAGTGACGTTGTTGCAACTATCATTAAAACTAGACCAGAACAAGTCAAGGATTTGATTGGAGTGACAGAAGAAACTACTACTGGAATCGTTAGACTCAGAGCGATGGAGAAGGATGGTGTTTTGACCTTCCCTGCAATTGCAGTTAATGATTCTCAAACTAAGCATTTATTTGATAACCGCTACGGTACAGGTCAATCAACGCTTGACGGAATTATTCGCGCAACTAATGTTTTGCTTGCTGGTAAGAATGTAGTTGTAGTTGGTTACGGTTGGTGTGGTAGAGGTGCTGCGCAGCGTGCATCTGGGCTTGGCTCTGATGTTTATGTAACAGAAGTTGATCCAGTAAGAGCACTTGAAGCACGGATGGATGGTTTTAAAGTACTTCCTATGAAGGAAGCAGCCAAGATCGGTGATATTTTCATTACTGTTACTGGTAATAGACATGTAATTGATAAAGAACATTTTGAAGTGATGAGAGATGGTGCAATGGTTTGTAATTCTGGTCACTTTGACCTTGAGCTTAATTTAGAAGCGCTTGATGAGATGAGTTCTAATAGAGCATCAGTTAGACCTTTTGCCGAAGAATTTGTACGTGATCCTCAGAAAACCAAGGTTCAAGGTTCAGTAATCGTGCTTGGTGAAGGTAGATTGATTAATTTAGCTGCAGCCGAAGGTCATCCAGCAGCAGTAATGGATATGAGTTTTGCAAATCAAGCTTTGGCTGTTGAGCATTTAATCAAAAACCAAGGCAAATTAGAAAATACTTTACAGGTCCTTCCAGCAGAAATTGACCAAGAGATTGCTAGTTTGAAATTAACAGCAATGGGGATTTCAATTGATAAATTGACTCCAGGTATGGTTGAGTATATGAATTCGTGGACAGTAGGTACTTAAAAAGCATTTAGTATTAAAAACCGAAGGTTTTAACTACGGTTGCGTCTCCTTTGGAGACTGGTTGCGGCATCAAAGATGCCTGGTTGTGCTTCGCTGCCTCTTGAAGATGAAGCTATTCGGGAAGGCAGGGAGCGTTAGCGACCACAAGCAGTAAGCTGCAAGTTTACGCAACCAGTGAGCAAAGTGAACGCAACCGAATCAGAATTATTAATTCTGATTCATACTTTAATAATTCAAAAAATAGCTTTGAGGCTGCTAGTTTTTTATTACAAAAATAAAAACCTCTCAGGGAACAAGTTTGCAGGAATGAGAGTCTTTGTATTCAGTCAAAAACTTTGTGGCCCTGGCCTATCTTAAAAAAAATTAAGAGATTTATTCTAACTGAATCTTCTATAGTTGTGAAGTTGAAAGTTTTACTAAGAACAGTAAAGCTCTGGTCGCAAAGTTAATACAATTTAAGAAAAAAAAGGAAGGTGCTTAGCAATGGCTAAAGGTACTTTTATTGGGGAAGAATTAATTAAAAAGCATACGCAAGAAGCGGAGAAGCAAGACGAGAGAGAAGTCGAGAAGGTTTACAGCGTTAAATCTGATGGTGCCGAAGACTCTATAAAGCTTTATTTGAAAGAGATAGGGCGTATTTCGCTCTTGACAGCACAGCAAGAAATTCAGCTTGCTCGTGAAATTGAAAAGGGTGGAAGTACTGGTGATGAAGCTAAGCGTCAATTAGTACAAGCTAATTTACGATTAGTAGTTAGTATCGCTAAGAAATATCTCAATCGTGGTTTGTCATTTTTGGATTTGATCCAAGAAGGTAATCTCGGTTTGATTCGCGCAGCAGAAAAATTTGATCACGAAAAGGGCTATAAGTTTTCAACTTATGCTACTTGGTGGATTAGACAAGGTATAACAAGATCGCTTGCCGATAAGAGTCGTACAATTAGAGTGCCTGTGCACATGGTTGAGACTATTAATCGTTACAAACGTGTGTCTAGACAATTGTCTTTGGAGCTTGGGCGTAAGCCAAGTGATCAAGAATTGGGTTGGGCTCTTGGAGTTACTCAGAAAAAACTCAAAGAGATCATGAATGCTAACAAGACACCGGTTTCATTAGAAACACCTCTTGGTAAAGAAGAAGATAGTACTTTATCTGATTTTATTGCTGATGACAATGGATCTCGTCCAGATATTACTAGTACTGAAAGAATGCTCAAAACGCATATCAAAGACTTGTTAGTTGATTTGCTTCCTAGAGACGCAGAAGTACTCAAGCTC
>JABHOV010000088.1 GCA_018695135.1 Candidatus Melainabacteria bacterium
ACGAGGTATCTCCATTTAATCGGGTGCTAAAATGATCCAGATTTACAACCTAAACACCAAAAGCACCCGATCTACTTTTGTTGTTTTTTAATCGTCTACATGGGTTTAATTCCTTCCTCAGGAAACCTACGGTTTCCCAAAACCCTTCCCTTTTGCGCGGCAAGCCGCGGGGAATTAAACCCAAAGACGATTAAAGTAGCCGAGAACGGTCATAGCACAGCTTCGTAATTTATTCTAGGATCGTCAATATCAAGAGGAATTGCCCTGCAATTACCACTTGATGCTTCAGGGGCTTCAGTAAAAATTATAATCAATAAATTTCTAACTCCCTTCGTAAGGCATTTGAAGTCCGAAGGACGTGCTCTATTTGGCTATGTTGATATTAAACTTAATTTGTTCTTCGCTTGTCAAGTGCAAGGCATTTGAAGCCCGAAAGGGCGTGTCCGACGTTGGCTTGAGCCAATGAGGACTCAAGTAACACAGCAATTGGCAAGATCAGGGCAAATTATAATTTGGCGCGAGCAATTTCTTTAACAGTCCAGCACTCAACAATATCACCTATCTGCAAGTCATCATACTTCTCAAAACTCAAACCACATTCAAAGTTTTCTTTGACTTCTTTAGCATCATCTTTGAATCGACGCAGGTAATCTACCTTGCCTTCATAAATTTTGGCTCCATCACGCATTACTCTAGCGATCTCATTACGTACAATCTTGCCATTAGTTACCATACAACCAGCAATATTACGTCCATCTTTAGTGAACATTTGACGAACTTCCAGTTCACCAAGCTTAAGATCTTCGTATTCTGGTTCATGCATTCCAAGAACTGCGCGCTCAAGATCTTCAGTTAGTTTATAAATAACCTCATAAGACTTGATCGTGACTTTGGCTTTCTCAGCTTGTTTAGCAGTGGAAGCCGTATCAACACCAACATGGAAACCAACTACAACAGCACCAGTCTGTTCAGCGAGCATAATGTCATTAGATGTAATTGAACCAGATGCAATAGAAATTGGTTTAACCAAAACTTCTTCACTAGATAATTTATTGATCTCATGTGAGATAGCTTCAGCAGAACCTTGAACGTCTGCTTTAATAATAATTCTAAGTTCTTTAACTTGACCTTCTTTAATCTCAGAAGCAAAATTGTAGATACCTCTAAATCGCTTGGCATCAAGATCTTCTTGAGCTTGTTCTTCAGCAAAGCTTCTAGCTTCTTTGATGTTTTTGTATGCTATACAAGAATCTCCAGCCTTGGGCACACCAGACAATCCAAGCACAGTAACTGCTGTACTAGGTGCCGCAGTAGGCACAGAACTTCCAGTCTCATCGATCATCGCTTTGACTCTTCCCCAAACTCCACCAGCAGCAATATAATCACCAATACGCAAGGTTCCGTTTTGTACAAGCATTGTTGCCAGAGGACCTTTAGATCTTGAAAGCTCAGCTTCAATTACAGTACCAATTGCAAGTCTATTAGGGTTAGATTTGATTTTGTCAGCAAGCTCAGCATCAGCAACAAGCATCACTTTCATAAGAAGATCATCAATCCCTTCATTCTTCAAAGCACTAATTCTGGCACATTCAACAGTACCACCATACTCTTCAGTAATAATTTGATATTCAGCAAGTTGACCGAGCACTTTATCAGCGTTAGCTCCATCCTTATCAATTTTGTTAACGGCAACCAAGAAAGGAATTTTGCTGTCTTTAATGTGTTTAATACACTCAATAGTCTGCGGCATGACACCATCATCAGCTGCAACAATCAAAACAATAATGTCAGTGACATTAGCCCCGCGCTTACGCATCGCAGTGAAAGCCTCATGACCAGGGGTATCCAAGATAGTAATCTTGCGAGTATTACCGTCAAAATCTTCAGCCTCAATTCTATAAGTACTAATATGCTGAGTAATTCCACCAGATTCTTGGTCTACAACCTTGGCTCTAGCCTTGCGGATAGTATCAACCAAAGTAGTTTTGCCGTGGTCAACATGTCCCATGATAGTAACAACCGGAGGACGTTTTTCTAAGTTACCTTCAGTCTCATCTTCTTTAAGAGTAGATTCAAGTTCAACGTGTCCTTCATCATCCTCTTCAGTGTGTACTACATAGTCCATTGACTCTAAGTACTCAACGATAAGAGTTTTTTCAAGCATGTCATTAACTGTCTTAATGACACTTCTCATAAAGAAGTAAGTAATAATTTGCGTCTCTGGAATACCAATTTGTTGTGAAAGTTCTCTAACCGTCATCGGTTTTGTGATAACTGCTTCCTTAGGTCCTTCATCAACGTACTCAACTCTACTAGGGCGAGGTGTTCTCACTTTATCATTAGATTGACCACGTTTTTTCTTACGTCCCATTCCTTGAGAGACCGTAGTTGGCTTAGCAACTCTATAAGGCTGGCTATTTCCAGCACTAGCACTATCAGTGACCCTTGGTCTACTAACAGGTCTAAGCGGGATAGAACTAACTCTACCTATATTTTTAATTGGAGCAGGTTTATTGAAATCTGGTTTATTAGATTGCATCATTCCTTGGAGATTTTCTTTCATCTCACCAAATTTTTTGTCTGATTGAATTTCTTCATCAGATCTTTCATCGACAGCAACTTCTTCTTCAGCTTCTTCAGTTTGGCTGATGGCAGCAGTTGGAGCTTCGTCTTGTTTTTCTTCTTCGGCTTTCTCTTCTTCTTGTTCTATCTTAGTGATACGACGAACAATCTTGAGCTTAGGTTTAGTCTCTTCTTTCTTTTCTTCAACAGCAGGTGTTTGCCTTGTAACTGATTTTGTTTTAGTGGTAGTTCCAGTAGAACTAGTTTCTATAATTTGTTCAACATTGATTCTATCCATAATCGATTTTGATGCAGAAAGATCGATAGAGCTTGATGCTGTTTTGGGACTTTGTCCATATTCCGGAGCGAGATTTAAAATTCTTCTTGTTAATTCAGCTTGAACTTTCTTTTGAACCTTGTCATCAAGACTTTCTGGTACGCAGTCTCTTGCTAAGTCGTATATTCTAATTTTGCCTGCAGTTGCCATATTGTTTTTGTTCGAGTTCACCTTCTAGTAGCGTGAAATTTATTTTAGCTTTGTACCTTTTATGATTAGCTAGTTTTCTTGTGCACTGAGTTTGTTTACAAACATAGACCGATCTTCCAAATTGTTTAGCGCCTGGTCTAATTATGTACTCACCCGTGCTGTGATCTTGTAAAATTCGTATAAAGTTTCTGCGATCTTGTTTAAGCCCACAGGCAACACATTTACGAACTGTATTTCCCACTTCCTCCATTTATTCAGTAATAGCTTCTGCTACAACTGGTTCTACTTCATCTGATACTTCTGATTCGCCATCAGTATCAACTTTTGCTGCTTCTGTTTCTTCAACAACTGCAACTGTTTCTTCAACAACTGCAACTGTTTCTTCAACAACTGCAACTGCTTCTTCAACAACTGCTTCTGTTTCTTCAACAACTGCAACTGCTTCTTCAACAACTGCTTCTGTTTCTTCAGCAGCTAAATCTTCAGGTTCTTCAACCGGAGCTGCAGAACCTGCTAGTTCTTTGATGTCAATTTTCCAACCAGTAAGTTTGGCAGCAAGCCTCACGTTCTGACCACCTCTTCCAATAGCAAGAGACAATTGATCTGCTGCAACAGTAACTTCAGCACGTTTGCCTTCATTATCGTCAAATAACGCAACAGTAACAACCTCTGCTGGACTCAATGCATTAGAAATATAATCCACTGGATCTTCAGAGAAACGAACTATGTCTATCTTCTCATTTCTGAGTTCAGACAAAACATTCTGAATACGAGAACCTCTAGCACCGATACATGCTCCAACAGGATCAATATCATCACTAGTAGAAATCACAGCAACTTTGGTTCTCTGACCAGCTTCTCTAGCTATTGATCTTATTTCAACAGTGTTGTCTTCGATTTCAGGTACTTCAATTTCAAAAAGTTCTCTAACAAGATCTTCATGTGTATGTGAAGCAATAATCAAAGGAACTCTGCGGTCCTCTCTGTATTCGTAAACATAAACCTTGATACGGTTACCAACTTTGTAGTTTTCTTTTGGTAACTGTTGTCTCATTGGTAAATGAACATCAAAATTGCCAAGATCAACAACAACATTGGGTTGACCACGAATGGTGTACTCAATACGTTTGATAGTACCAGCGACGGTAGTGTTTCTCTTCGATTCAAATTCTTGTTTGAGGTTCATTTTTTCTGCCTCACGAATTCTTTGGGTCATAATTTGTTTTGCAGTTGATGCAGCGATTCTACCAAACTCGGCAAAATCCTCAGGCGTGACATCTAATTCCAGAATCTCACCTTCAACTACATCAGGGATATATTCAAGAGCTTCAGCTAATGAAATCTCTCTTGTTTCGTCAGTAACTTCTTTGACCACAGTCTTTGGTACGAAAATACCTAATTCGCCAGTCTCTTCATCATGTTGCACATTGATAGAATCGGTTGGCAACAACTTAGTTTTTTTGCGGTAAGCTCCAGCAATTGAGTCGCAAACTGCGCGAATAAATACATCCCTCGGTATATTCTTGAGTTTTTCAATCTCTTCTGCTGCTTCTGTTAATTTTGATCCTACTTGATACATGATGTTTTCCTTCTGCCAAAATTACCCCTTGTAATAAAAAAGCAGGCATTGGCCCGCTGCATTTAAAGGCATTAGTGGTTACTTTTAAATTATACCCGATTTACTATAGTATTTGCAATAGATTTATCTGGAAACCCTCTTTCCAAAAGACAAGTCGTATCCAACCTGTCTAGCTAGTTACGGCGATTGCCCATGATTCTCAATAAAAATAAAAATAAATTAATGAAATCTAAATAAAGTGTTAATGCACCACGTATAGCCATGTTGGGATGATAATTTGTTTGCTGTCCAATTTTTTTGATTTTTTGGACATCATAGGCAGTCAGTGCCACAAAAACTAAAACTCCAGCGTAATTAATCAAAGACGCTAAACCAGTACTATGCAAAAACATATTAACCACTTGAGCAATGATCAAACCAATCAATGCCATAAAAGCCAGTGAACCAATCCCTGTTAGATCTTTCTTGGTTGTCGCTCCGTATAAGGCCATCGCTCCAAAAGTCGCTGAGGCAACAAGGAAGGTAGTAAAGATTGATGAAGCAGTATATACAACAAATATACTTGAAATAAAGGCACCGTTAAGTGCAGCATAAATAAAGAAATTCATTGCAGCAGCCTGAGGGCTCATCTTGGTGATATTGGCACTAAGGTTCCAAACCATAGCCAGTAAACCAATGCCTAGTCCAATCATTAATAAGCTATTTGTCATCAAAGCTTTGAGTATATACTCATTAGTTACAATCAAGAAACTAACAACAGCAGTTGCCATTAAACCAATAAACATCCAATTGAATACCCTGGTAACAAATCCTTGTTCAGCCTGGAGCCATTGTCCAGAACCCTGTGTGTCAGTGGGGTCGTATGCTTTGTTCATATATTGGTTTCCTAGGTATGTATTGTTTAGTTAAACTAGCGGAACTAGTGCTCGGCTCAGCACCGTCCCGACCATTTTGTGTCGACATCACTAGCAAAACAAGGTTTTGCAGGATGTCTGACTAATTATATCACGCTGCTTGAAGTAGACTTAATTTTTTTGCTATTCGTGACTGAACCTTTGGAAAGTTCTTGGCAGTTTTCACGTCGTGAATTAATTCATGAAACTCATCATCAATGGATTTAAAATATATGTGATGCTTAGCTAATTTATTTAAGGCATTAAACAAAATCTCACGAGACTCGTCACGATCTTGGCTTGTGATTTGATCTTGCTCTACAATCATATCAATCTGTGTTTGATAACGATCACAATTGATATATTTTGCAAGCTTGGCTATAAGACCTTGTGCGGTTAAAACAGAATCACGTTTTTTTGCTTCTCGTAGATTTTCTCTCTTGGACCCAATTAATTCAGGTGCATCAGGCTTTCTTCTGACTATTGGCACAGTATTTTTTGTACTTCTATAACGAATTTGATTGAAACGGGGTTTAGCCAAGTCTGCCCCCTTTCCATCAGGGCTCTTTGTAACAACGACTTTGGCTCGTGGGGTTCTTTTTTGTTTTAATTGTTCTGAGTATGGGCTTGGTCTCCAATCAATTCTGTTTAACATATAGATACAATAATAGCCCAAGAAGGAGAACCTGGGTCACTTAAAAGCCTTAAAATAACTTAATCTATATTATCTTTTCAATAAAGACTTCGACTGATATCTATGCGAATGCACGTAAGCCAAGATCTGGTTACGACTGTCAATTGCAACACCAACCAAAATGATCAGTGAAGTTGAACCAAGACCACCTAGGGTAGTAACTTGGAACCATTGCTCAGCGTGTATCGGCAGCACGGCAATTAAACCAATTGACATTGCACCGATAAAAACTATTCTAGAAAGAATCTTCTCCAGAAAATCAGTCGTGGCGATACCAGGTTTCACCCCTTCAATCGCGCTACCACCTTTCTTGAGATTGTCTGCCATCTCACGAGGATTGGTAACGATGGTTGCATAGAAAAAAGTAAAAGCAACAATCAAAATGAAATAAGCAATTGAATGTTCTATCTTAGTATAAGAAAAAACATACTCTAGTCTCATTGATAACCAAACTCCCAAATCCCCTAATGGAGTAGCACTCAGAGCAGAGACTCCTGGGATTGCAGCAAAGCCATCACGAATCATCATCGACACAGACTTGTCTTGAATACCTGCAAAAGTAAGTAGTTGCATTGGCATAAACAAAACTGCTGAAGCAAAGATGATAGGCAAAACTCCTGCTGGATTGATTTTGAGCGGTAAGTAATGAGCCTTAGTTTGCGCACCGACTTTGCGGGCACCAACTATCAGCAAGTTACGAGATGCTTCTTGAATATAAATAATCATAACTGTCAAAGCTAAGAACATTGCAACTAAAGCAATCACACCCCATTGCGGGCTAGAACCAACTCTCACTGCGTTATAAGTATCAGTAATCATAATTGGAAGCTTAGAAGCGATACCAATAAAGATCAACAAACTAGCACCATTGCCAATCCCTTTCTCTGTAATGATTTCACCGAGCCACATAACCATAATTGCAGAAACTGAAAGAATAAAGATAGTGTTCAAGTAAAAAACCATTCCGTTGCTTGTAGCAATACCAGCAACATCAAGAAAGCGAGCAAGTGCAAAACTTTGAATACCAGCTAAAAAGATAGTTGAGTATCTAGAGATTTGTTGATAGACTTTACGTCCTTCTTCACCTTGATTTCTTTGTAAGTCTTTGAGCTGCGGGATCACCTCAACTAACAGTTGCATGATGATACTTGCAGTAATATAAGGACCGATACCAAGTGCAAAAATAGAAAGCGCACTAAGGGCACCACCAGCAAACATATCAACAAGTCCAAGTAAACCAGAACTCAAAGTTGGGTTAGAACGAAGGGCTTCGTGATCAACTCCATACATCGGTATATGAACACCGAGTCTATAAATTCCTAACATCGCGACAGTGAAGCCTATTTTTTCTAATAAACCGCTGGCAGCAAAGATATCTTTAAAGTTGAGACTATGGTTATTGTGTGTTTCTTGTTTTGACATTGATAATTCCTTATGTACAAGGGATTATTATATCACTAGGTTCGCTTCGCTCAATGCAGAGGCTCACTTTGTTCGTTGCATAGGCTCGCTTCGATCACTGCTTACGCCTCTTCGAGGCTGCAAATGCTTCGCTGTCTAAGCAGGGCGGAGCCCATAAGCAGGTACAAAGTGCCGTAAGCAGCGAGCAAAGCGAGCCTATGCCCCACTCCTATGCTCCGATATTGCCGTAATCGTCATTGTCTGGTTATGCAATTCAAATGAAGTTCCACCCTTAAATGGGGCAATCTCTCCATACGAATAAAAACCAGTCATAACCGTAGTATCACCAAAAACTTCTCTAACAGCACGCAGCTCTTTAGAGGTATCTTTGACCATTACACCTCTTCGCCCAAAACAACTAATCAGAATCGCCAAATCCGGGTGACCAAATCGTTTTTTGATATCCATTGCTGCTTGTTTTGAACTTTCTATTAACAATTGAGTATCCGTTTTCATTAATCTAGCAATACAACCAAGAGGCACATCACCAGCAAATGTCAAACTATCTTCTTCTCGGTCAATTCCTATTATGGTCCGGGTCATCCAATTGTCGTGCCCTTCTCGCTTAATACTTATAGGAAAATGAATACTTGAAGCTGGTACTTCTCTAAAAGAATCGCCCAAATATCTCTCGTAAAAAGGTAGAGCTGATTCACCATCAAGTGTATAAAGTTTGTTGCCTTTGGATTTAGTGATTTGCTTTTCACCACCAAACTCTCCCCAACCTGCTCGTGAACTTGTACCAATAGTTAGATTCTTCCCATAGAATCCAATTACCATAATGGTGTTTTTACAAGCCATAACATCAGCGACCACTGGAGCCTCTAAGAATCTATAATAATCACCGGAAAGCCCGCCTGTGACGCTAATTCCCTCGGGTACAACCGTTCTAAATCCCTTAACTAATTCACTACCATTAATTTCAATACCATCAGAGAGTACAAAAACATGAACCAAATCCGTTATAGGTATCGCTTCAATTAGCTCTTGAGCAATTTGTTTTAAATTAAATCCAGGGTACTGGTCTAAGAAAATTGCACTTGTTTCGATTGTTGAATATTCAAAGTATATTGCAGTAAGAACAACAGAATCATTCAATAAATCATCACCACAAATCTCACCAGCTGTAGCACAACCAGCAATTTTGGCATCAGAGAATTCTTCTTTAATATCCTTGTATAGTTCTTTGTTTTTTAGCGCATCAGTAGAACCAAAAATCAAAACTAATTGTGCAAATCTTTTATAAGCACCAAGATTATCGCTGATAGTTAGCCAGCCTTTGTCTTCTGTCCATTTGCGTTGAAGGAGTTTCATAAGCAAAACGCCTAATTGATAAGCTATATCTTATATGCCACAAGCTAAACAATGACAAACACTCTAGATAAAAGAAGTGGTCCTAGACTATATCAAGGTCAAATTCTTGATCAAGCGGCTTGGAAGAATAATTTATCTCATCACCAATAAAAGTAAATATTAGGCTTTGAGTACCTGTTAAATCGTATTCAGTTACGGTTTCTTTGATACTGATGGCAAGGTCATCAAGAGAACTAATTAATCCCTCTTCTGAAACCGAGTCAAATACAATATTCTGATCATAACCAGCAAAGTTGATATGGTAGTCTGCCTTTGCAAGCACCTCATCAAAATGAGGATCAAGCACACCTAAGTCAAGCTCATAGTCTGTTACAGTATTGATATCTAATTTAATCGCTTCTTTTAACATCTTTATGTCCTGTGCATTAAGACTCTATGCGAACATAAATAGTTCCTAAAGCTCAGCACCCGTGGTATATAATAAAGCAAATCTAAAGAAAAGTAAAGCTTTTTGTGATATTAACTAATATTGCTTAGCAAGAACTCAGTCGTCTGACTAAGCAGCTTCTTCTTCGTCGATTACAGTAATTAAGGCTTTACCACCAGCTTTTTCAATAGCTTCTTTGGCAGCAGCAGAAAATCTCTCAGCTCTTACAGTAATAGCAGTAGTTATTTCACCATTGCCAAGTACTTTAACTCCCCATTTACTGATGGTTTTGAACTTACCATGCTCAACTAGTGTAATTACATCGATGTCAGTGATTCCATTGTCAGCAAAGACTTGTAAATCAGCTAAATTAACTTCGCTAAATTCTTTACGGTTCACTCTAGTGTTAGTTTGTCTCTTAGGTAGTCTACGGTAAAGAGGAGTTTGTCCACCTTCACGCCAAGGTTGTCTTGAATAACCGCTACGACATTTTTGCCCGCGGTGACCGCGACCACTTGTTTTACCAGATCCAGAGCTTATACCTCTACCGACTCTTTCGCCGACTTTGATTGCGCCTTTCGCTGATCTTAATTTTTTTAATGTTTCTGCCATGATAATTTATCCTTCAAACTGTATTAATTGCGATTCTCGCAAAGACAATCAGTTATTCGTCACCTCAACTAAATGAGCAACTCTATCAATCATCCCAAGAATGGTTGGACCATTGTGATGTTGAACTACTTGCTTAGACTTACGAATTCCAAGTGCGTTTAGTATTTTTTTCTGGTGTTTAGAAGCTTTGCAGATTCCTCGCACTAGTTTTATTGATAATTTCTTTGTTTCTGTTGCCATTTTTTTACCTTAGTTATAAATCGCGTCGTCGGCTTAGCGAAGACGGTTTAGAATAACATCTCCTTAATTGAAAGTCCTCTAATTGCTGCAACTTCTTTAAAGCTACGTAGCTGTTGAAGTGCTTCAATTGTTGCACGTGCAACGTTGAGTGATGACTTAGAACCCTGTGACTTAGCGAGAATATCACCAACTCCAGCAAGCTCAAGTACGATACGAGCTGTACCACCAGCAATAATTCCAGTACCATCTCCAGCAGGCTTAAGTAAAACCTTAGAACCACCAGCAATACCGTAAACTGTATGAGAAATGCTAGAACCCGTTGTTGATATTTCTACTATCTTTTTCTTCGCGTCAGAAATTGCTTTTTTGATTGCTATCAAAACTTCAGCTGCTTTACCAACTCCAACTCCAACTTTGCCCTTTTCGTTTCCAATAATTACAGAAACTCTAAAACTTAATTTCTTACCACCCTTAACTACTTTAGTTACGCGTCGTACTTGAACTACTTTCTCAGTATATTCAGATTGCTCAGGCTCGTCTGATCTACGTCTTTTGCCGTGACCACCACCTTGACCACCAGGTCCGCCAGGTCTTCGGTTTCCGCCGCCAGAACCACCTTGTCCACCGCCAGGTCCACCTTGTCCGCGAGGTCCACGAGGAGCTTGTCTGTTTCTTACTTCTGCAGCTGCATCTTTACTTTCTTGGCTTGGTGCTCTAGGAGTACCATCGGCTACAACTGGTTTTGCTTCTGCTTTAGCTTCTTCT
>JABHOV010000057.1 GCA_018695135.1 Candidatus Melainabacteria bacterium
ACCGGAGCAACTAAAGTTGTTGGAGATACCGGTGAGCGCTTTGAAGCTTTGAATCAACCTGGCTCAGGGTCCTTTGATCCTTTGTTTGGTATTGCTTTTAGTAAACAATTTGACAAGTTTGGTTTGGATTCTAATTTCTTATACAAGCTTGCTACTGAAGGTGCTCAAGATACGGTTACAGGTGACTTAGCTTATTATAATATTGCGCTGAGTTATGCAATCAATCATGATCACAAAGATCAATTTGAACATCATCATATTGAGCATGATGATCATAGTGGACATGGTAGGTTTCATCGGACTCTTGAACAGATTTTCCCCGAACATGTGCTAGGAAAGCATTTGTCATGGGATTTGATTCTTGAAGCAAATACTTTGTGGCAAGAAGCTCCTGAAGTTGCAGGTGAGACTATTCCTAATCATGGTGGAACTACTGTCTATCTTAGTCCGGGTCTACGGATGGTCATGAATGATAGCTGGGTTTATAATTTAACTGTGAGTTTGCCTGTGATTCAAGCTTTGAATGGACTTCAGGGTGGGAGTGATATGCAGGTGTCGTTTAGTGTCGCAACGAGTTTTTGAACAAGATCCACTTGAAATTAAGTATATAATTATAGAATGTCCAAGACTTTAATTATCGCCGGCACTCACGGACAAGAGCCACAGTCAAGTTTTGTTGCGCGTAAATTAATAGAAGTCTGTGGACTTAAACTCAGGTCATCAGAACATTTTGATTTTTATACAAGTGATAAATTAGATATTATTCCAGACCTTAACCGTTATGGTTTAGAGCATGCAACTAGAGGTAATATTAATGGAGTTGACCTCAATCGTAATATGCCGGTAAGTAATTGGTCTAGTGAATGCAGTAATCCAGGTTACTATCCAGGCACTGCTCCTGCTAGTGAGCCAGAGACTAAGGCACTTGTAAAAATACTTGAAGCAAATAATTATCCTGTAATTATTTCTATACACACAAATCATTTTGTAGC
Organism: Candidatus Melainabacteria bacterium; assembly: GCA_018695135.1. GTDB lineage: Bacteria > Cyanobacteriota > Vampirovibrionia > LMEP-6097 > LMEP-6097 > JABHOV01. Next base: position 993 of record JABHOV010000057.1, read on the forward strand.
TAATGCCAATGAACCGCAACTTAATTATGACGGTAGTGAAAGGTCACTTGAATTTGCGCAAAGCCTTGCTGATAGACTTGAATTGCCTTTGACTAGGGATATTGGTTATCCTACGCCTGGTTCACTTGGAACTTATTGTATGGAAAATAATATTGACTGTATGACTCTTGAGTTGGATGATAACCTATCTAATGAGGAGACTTGGTCTCGGTATGGCAAATCGTTACGTTTTTAACACCGGGTGATAACACCGTAACGCTTTGTATTGACATTTACGTGGTGTACAATAAGCAAATGACTTTAGCAGCTATCAAAGAGTCTCAATCTAGCAAAGCCATTATTCTTGGCTCTGGTGTCACAGTACTTGAAGGCAAAGAACCAATAGCCTCAATTCCTTACGCTGATATTCCTGGCTGGCCGCTTGGCAAAGTCAAGGGACACAAAGGTGTCTTGGATATTTATGATGATATTTGGGTTTTGAGAGGGCGCGCGCATTTATACGAGGGCTTTAGCTGGCAGCAAGCTTGTTTTCCAACTCAGTTTCTTGTTGATAACGGAATTAAAGAATTGATTGTCACCAATTCTGCTGGTGGAATTAATCCAGATTATCAGGTTGGTGATCTAATGCAGATCACCGGCTATCTTGATTTTATTCGTCCAGGAAAAGAGCGTGGCAATCTTGAGGCTTTGACGCAGAAAATTATTCCTGTATCTACCAGTGAGATCTTATTCGAAAAGCTCTCAGATGCAAGGCTTGCGAAGATTGGGCAGGCTGAGTTGACTGAGCGGTCAATGATGACTGCAGAATCTGAGTGTAACGCAGCAGATGGGACTTTACGGATGAGATCTGGTGTTTATGTTGCAGTTCACGGTCCCAACTATGAAAGCGATGCAGAAGTTGCTTTATTTCGTAAGCTCGGTGCTGATGCAGTAGGCATGTCGACAGCTCCAGAGCTTGAAGTTGCTATCACAAACTCGCTCAAGATTACTGCAATAAGTGTGATCACTAATGTTTATGGCAAGACTGAGGATCTAGGACACGAAGGTGTTTTGGCAGCAGCAAAACAAGCTAGCGAGAAATTAACTAAGTTGCTGAGGATTAATTGATGTCAGGCAAAATCACCATGCTAACAGCCTATGATTACAACACAGCAAGAGCCCTTGCCGAAGTTGATATTGATTATATTTTAGTTGGTGATTCACTAGCGATGGTTGCTTTAGGCTACCCCAATACCCAAACAGTTAGTCTTGGGGAGATATTGATTGCTACTCGTGCAGTAAGGCGCGGAGCTCCTAAATCCAAAATCATTACAGACATGCCACTGCAGGCAGTCAATAAAAAAATCAACGAAGCGCTTAGAGCTGCTGAACAAATAGTTATTGCAGGTGCCAACATTGTCAAAGTTGAAAATGCCGAGAAAGAGACTTTGAGATTGATTCGCAAATTGCGTGATGAGAGAATTGAAGTGATGGGTCATCTTGGTTATACTCCTCAAACCTTAGAAAAGCCAATTTTGGTTAAAGACAAGGAGAGGCTTCTGGATGAAGCGCAGAAATTAGAAGAGCATGGAGTAATGGCTTTGGTTTTAGAAATGGTACCCAGTGAAATAGCAACTGAAATTACACAGGCTATCAAGATTCCAACTATAGGTATTGGTGCTGGTGCTGGCTGTTCAGGGCAGGTATTGGTTTCTGATGATATGCTTGGACGTTATAATTTAATGCAGCCTAAATTCTTGCGCCGTTATTCTAATCAATACGAAGATATGCTGAGTTCGTTTAAGAAATATATTGAAGATGTGAAAGGTGGGGATTTTCCTGCTGAAGCAGAGTCCTATTAATTAAGCTCACTGCGTTCGCGGTTGTGGTCGCCCTGCTCCCTGGTTGCGGCACTTAGTGCCTGGTTGCGGGCTTCGCCCTGTTTGTGAAGGACAGATAAGGGTTGAGACTTTGCATTTTTCAGTCCTTACAGAAGAGTATTATAGATAGCCACCTACGGCGAAATGCCATATAATATCTATATGACCAACCCTTTATTAGATTATGGCGAATTTGCAGCTTATGCTGATATTCAAGCCAAAGATATAGTCCCCGCAATTAATATAGCAATTACAAAATCTCAAGCCCAGCTTGAAGTAATACTTGAATTGCCAGTTGCTGAATACAATTTTGCAAATACTATTCATGCATTAGTTGAAATGGAAAATCACATTGGCAATGTTTGGACACCAGTTGAAAATCTTTTGAGTCTTATGGGCAAGGATGATATCCGTGATGCAGCGAATGAAGCTCGCCCACTAGTTGTTGAGTTTTACAATAACTATTCACTTGATCCGCGAGTGTACAAACTTATTAAAGATTACGCGCAGACTGCTGAAGCTAAGTCATTGACTGGCGAGAAGAAACGTCACCTTGAAAATACCGTATTGGATTTCAAGCTTTCTGGAGCCGAGCTTGAAGGCAAAGAAAAAGAAGAATTTAAAGCGCTCAATCTTAAGCTTTCCGATCTTTCACAAAAGTTTTCTGACAATGTTACTGATTCCAAGTTTGAGTTGATTATTACAGATGAAGCGGAATTGGCAGGTTTGCCTGACGATATTATTGACGGAGCAAAACGCAAAGCTAATGAGATGCGCGAGCAAGCAGCATCAATCCCTGTTGGAGCTTGGCTTTTCAACTTGGACTACCCTTCATATGGTCCATTGATGAAGTTTGCTGACAAGGGTAATTTGCGCAAGCAACTCTATTTGAAATACCTAGCCAAGGCAACTGATGCCGCTAATCGTGGTTTGAGCGGAGGCGATAAAAATGATTCATTAAACAATGAACCCTTGATACAAGAGATTTATGCTGCCAAGCTCCGCAAAACGAATTTGCTTGGTTATAAGAATTATGCAGAGCTTAGTTTACAAACTAAAATGGCACCAAGTCCAGAGAAGGTCAAAGAGTTTCTTCAAAGACTTGGTACTAAAGCTAAACCATTGGCGCAAAAAGAATATCAAGCACTGATTGAATTCCAAAAACAAATAGGCTATCAGAATACTGAGAACAATTCTGATGAGGTTTATCCTTGGGACAGAGACTACCTTTCAGAGAAGCTCCGCAAAGAGAAGTATGACTTTGATACTAATTTAACTAAGCCATATTTTGAATTGAGAAATACTATCAAGGGTATGTTTGATATTGCTGAAACGATTTATTCTATTAAATTAGTGGAAGTCAAAGGTATTCAAGTTTGGCATGAAGATGTTGAAATCTACCAAGTTCAAAACAAAGATGGCTCTGTAGTTGGGACTTTTTATATGGATCTTTATCCTCGTGATATCAAGCGTCAGGGCGCATGGGTAATGCCTTTGCTTGGTGCCTGCATCGAAAGTGACGGAACTAAAATACTCCCACAATGTACTTTGGTTTGTAATTTAACGAAACCTAATGATACTCACCCAAGCTTGCTAACTCATATAGAAGTCGTGACTCTTTTCCATGAGTTTGGTCATGCGCTTCATCACCTATTCTCAAAAGTAGAGCTGGAGCCATTGTCGGGTACCAATGTTGAGTGGGATTTTGTTGAACTACCTTCGCAGCTCAATGAAAACTTTTCTTGGGAAAAAGAATCTCTGCTTACATTTGCAAAGCATTATCAAACTGGAGAGGTTATTCCTGATGAACTCTTAGAGAAAATGCTTGCTGCAAGAACTTTTAATGAAGGACTTGGATGTATTAGGCAGCTTGAGTTTTCATTATTTGATTTTGCTATTCATATGCGTGAATCAGCAGAGGATAGCCGTAGCCCGAATGATATTTTTAAAGAGATAGTTGCCGAAAATGGTGTATTTTCTGTTTGGGAAGGAACTAATTTCCCATGTTCTTTTTCTCATATCTTCGCTGGTGGTTACTCAGCTGGTTATTACAGCTACAAGTGGGCAGAGGTGCTTGAGGCGGATGCTTTCTCTCGTTTCCAAAAAGAGGGTGTGCTTAATCCAAGTATAGGACAGGAATACAAAGAAAAAATATTGGAGCGCGGTGACTCTGAGCCACCTATGGATTTATTCAAGGACTTTATGGGACGTGAGCCAAGCGAGAATGCTTTATTGGAACGTATGGGTCTAGAGGTCGCAAGTCGATGAGTCATTATTTATTGACTGCTACAGATAAAGCAGGTGCAATGGATCGGAGAATTGCTTGTCGTGATGAACATATTGCTTATATTGATAAATTAAGAGATCAGGACAAGGCTTTGCTTGGTGCAGCTCAGCTTGATGATGATGGCAAGATGTCTGGATCAGTTATATTTTTTGATATGACTAAAGAAGAGTTGGATGATTACATGAAAGAAGAACCTTATATTACAAACAAGGTTTGGGGAGATATTAAAATCACAGAGTGTAAGATTGGTCCGAGTTTTAAGAATAACTAAAATTAGGGCTATAATAGCTACATGTCCAAGCTCAGTTTAGAAGTAGTTACCCAAAACCCGCCAGGTTTTGATGAAGATCCTGGTTTAAACGAGCGCAAGGTTGCATCGGCTATGTATTCTCCTGAGGAGCGCAAGCTCATGCTTTATCTTGGACCAAAGTCAGAGCTTAGTCTAGCCAAAATCCGTAAAAGAGTTTCGGATATCGACTGGAAATCAGTTTCTGAGACTGAAGTAGAGCTTGACGTAAATAATTTGGATGCTATAGAAGCAGAAGCACTCTATGAGATGATTGCACTCAAGAGTTTTATTTTTGATAAGTATAAAACCTCAGGAACAGAGCGTCATGTACAGGTCAAAAGACTGGCATTTAAGCAAAAGAAACCAGATGGTTTCAATTCAAAATTGCGTGATGATATTATAACTGGAGTTAAATTCTGTAGAGATATAGTTTCGTCTAATGCAGATACGATCCACCCTGGACAAATGCAAAAGTTTGCTGAAGAGCTTGCTGCTAGCTCAAAACAAATTAAATGTAAAGTGATTAACGTAAGTCAAGCTAAAAAAATGGGTATGGGTGCCTTGCTTGCTGTTGGTGCTGAATCAATTGCAAATTCAAGTGCTGATTATCATCCGCGTATGGTTAGTCTTGAATTTACTGGAAGCAAAACGAGCAAATCTCAAAAGCAAGAACATATTGTGATAGTTGGTAAAGGAATAACCTTTGACACGGGTGGACTTTGCCTTAAACCTACACAATATATGCTTGATATGAAATCAGACATGGCTGGCTCTGCAACTGTTTTGTCTGTTATGAAGGTGCTTGCCAAACTCGCTAATAAAGTAGGTTCCAATGTCAAGGTCACTGGAGTGATGGCACTGGCTGATAATTCTTTTGGTGCCAGTAGTTATAAACCAGGTGATGTACTGACTGCAATGAATGGCAAAACGATTCAGGTTGTGGATACTGATGCAGAGGGCAGATTGGTTTTGGCTGATGCCTTAAGTTATGCAAGTACTTTAAACCCGGACAAAATTATTGACCTCGCGACTCTTACTGGTTCTATCGTTGCGACTCTTGGTGAAGTAGCAGCTGGTGCAATGGGTGATGTAGAATTCTTTAAAGAAGTCGAAAAGTCTTTTGCCAAGGAAGGTGAGCAATTGTGGTTAATGCCTTTATATGAATATTACAAAGACACACTCAAATCTGAGATTGCTGATATCAAACACTGCAACACCAGACCAGACGCACTTTGTGCAGGAATCTTTTTGAAGGAATTTGTTGCTGAGGGTATCGATTGGCTACATCTTGATATTGCCGGTGTTGGCTTTATCGAGAATGATGGGCTTTGGGCTTATAAAGGGGCGACTGGCTTTGGGGTTAAGGGGCTAGTTAACTATGTATTATCGATTAGTTAGTGTTATCATTGTCATAGTGAGCCCTATCGGCGGAGCAATCTAGTCGATTTTGAATTTCTGCATTAGTTTGCCACGTCGGGTTCCACCCTCCTCGCAATGACGACATTAAAGTTAGCAAAATACTTCGGTGAATATGGCGGACAATTTGTGCCAGAAACCCTGATGCCTGCTTTGGCTGAGCTTGAGGCTTGCTACCTTGAAGCAATCGAAGATAAAGAATTTCAAGATCAATTAAGCTACTACTTGAAGAATTATGTAGGTAGACCTTCTCCGCTTTATTACGCTGAATCACTCAGCAAGCATTATGGTGGAGGCAAGATCTATCTTAAGCGCGAGGATCTCAATCATACTGGTGCTCATAAAATCAATAATGCTATTGGACAAGCTTTGCTTGCTAAGCGTCTTGGTAAAAAACTTATTGTCGCTGAAACAGGGGCAGGACAACATGGAGTTGCTACAGCTACGGCTTGTGCACTATTTGATTTAGAGTGCAAGGTCTTTATGGGAGCTGAAGACATCAAAAGACAAGCACCGAATGTTTATCGAATGGAATTATTGGGTGCTGAAGTTATTCCCGTTGAATCTGGTTCTAAGACACTCAAGGACGCTACTTCTGAAGCGATAAGATACTGGGTTACCAATGTCATTTCTACGCATTATATTATTGGCAGTACAGTTGGTCCGCATCCTTATCCAACTATTGTGAGAGATTTTCAGAAGATTATTGGTGAAGAGGTTAAACAGCAAATTGCTGAAATTTATAATCAATCTTCAGGGCTTCATATGCAAGGCTTGCAAGAGCCCGCAGGGCTGGATCCGAAGTTTGTTACGACAAATGAGGAATTGCATAACACAGCAGATGGAGGTCTGAGGGTTGATTACATATTGGCTTGTGTTGGTGGCGGTAGCAACGCCATGGGGATTTTCTATCCTTATTTAGCTGAAGCAAAATCAGGTGTTACTAAATTAATTGCTATAGAAGCAGCTGGAGAGGGGCTTGATGGCAAGCATGCTGCGTCAATTAGCAAGGGCAAGCCAGGAGTATTACACGGTTCTAAGAGTTATTTATTACAAGATGACTATGGTCAAGTGCAAGAGGCACATAGTATTTCAGCTGGTTTGGATTACCCAGGTATTGGTCCAGAACATAGTTTTCTTCATGATGCTAACTTAGTTGAATATCAAGCTATCACTGATAAAGAAGCACTTGCGGCTTTTAGATTGCTTTGCAAGCTAGAGGGGATTATCCCAGCACTTGAAAGTTCACACGCGCTTGCTTATTTAGAAAAACTCAAGACTAATAAAGATGAGATTGTGGTGCTTAATCTTTCTGGTAGGGGAGATAAGGATTTACAGCAGATAAGGGATGTATCCTGACATCGGACATTTCTGTGTATTACACTATTATTCAATAATTAACAATTTTAATCACTAGCTTCAATTTCAAGATGCAATAGTGTAATACACAGAAATGTCCGATGTCAGGATACGACCCTAAAAAACCAGGATACGACCCTAAAAAAAGGAGTGGCTTTTTACACCACTCCTTTTTTTCCCACGAGAATAAGCTCAATTTTTTCCTTCCACAAGAATCCGTTTTAATGTTTCAAGCTTATCCTAGGTTAATTAGGGTCTGGAGTATTTCATCCGACCGTTGAATTGTTGTTGCGTTAAACTGCAAACCTCTTTGGAAGGCAATTAGTTGCGCAAACTCATCTGCGATATTGACGTTGGATGCTTCAAGTGCACCTGACACCAACTGTGTTGCATTGATAGATCGTGCATTTCTATTGAATGGACCATCTATTACTGAAACAGCAGCTAAACCAGAGTTTGAAGTCTGAGAATATCTATTAGCTCCTGTACTGGTCAGACCATCAGGGTTAATAAAGTTGCTGATTAAGATTCTTCCAATCTTTAACTCTTCAGAAGTTGGACCAATGATTGCCACTGTGCCATTTGAACTGATAGTAAAACTATTAGTTTCTCTTTCCAAGCTTGAATCTTGATCATACAAGAAGTTAGGAATTTTGATAGATGAATAAAGATCCGCGACATCTGCAACTTTCATGTATTCAAAGTCATCATTACCAACTGTCATATCTGAACCGTCCTGCGCATCAGGACCACCATTGGTTGAAGTTCCTTCAAAAACCATTGTGTCACTGGTTTGCGTTGTTGAATCATACTCAATAGTTGCAAAAGCATCTTCAAGTGAATCAACACCAGGCTCTAGTCTAATTCTCATTTGAATTTGATCACCAGAGGAATTGGTCATGTTAAGTGACAGGACGCCATCTAGAATTGACGCGTTGGTATCAATTGCTGCTGAAAATAAATCAGTAATAGTACCACCATTGGTATCATCAAAAGTGAACAAGAGTTTGTTGTCGTCTCTCCTTGAAATAGTTAAATCTCCAGGAGTAGCTGTGGTTACACCTGTAGTTGTATCTACTAGTCCACCACGAACACTAATTTCTGATATTACGCTTTCATCAAAGACAGGTGTTGCACCAATTACGTTCGTAATCACAGGGGTTGGCACTGCCAAGTTTGGTGAAGTACCAGCATCATTGGGATACATACTAGGAGAGCCAGCTGGACCAATTGTTTGATCCGTGTAGTAAGTGATAGCACTATAACCGCTAATAGATTTTACTTTGCCGGTTGCGTGATCGTAAAGAGATGCTGCCATAACTTTGGCACCATCTGCTGTAACGATGTTCCCCTCAGCGTCTAGTAAGAAGTGACCGTCTCTAGAGTACTCAGGGTTAATAATTTCTGAACTACCATCTGGTGTTGAATTAGAGATTACAAAGAATCCATTTCCTGAAATAGCGAGGTCGGTAACGTTACCGGTTTGCTTTAGTGAACCTTGAGAAAAGATGGTATTGATATCACTCAATTGTAATCCAGTACCAATTTGTGAAGGGTTTTGACCACCTTTGGTTAATGATGGCGCTGAAGAAGTGCTTACGTTACTACTAACCGCCTCTGAGAAGTGTACGCTGGAGCCTTTAAAACCAGTCGTGTTGACATTGGCAATATTGTTAGCAATAACCGATATGGCGTTTTGCTGTGTGCTCAGAGCTCCTGCTCCTGTAAATAGTGATGGGATTGGCATTTTCTTCTCCTTTGCTTTGGTTCCCGTTGTGTTTTAGCTCCACGCGAGCGTCAGTCAGTTTATCTACCCAAGGCTAATGTTGTTTCGAGTATTTCATTAGCGGTCTGAGTAGCTCTCGATATCGATTGATAAGATCTTTGGTATGCGATCAGATCAACCATATTGGTACTTAAGTCAGCATTCGATGCTTCAAGTGCTCCAGAAATCATTTGGCTACCTGCTGTGCCTGTGCCTGATTCTTCTGCAGCTGAGAATTGTGGTGAGCCTGAATTGAGTGATTCACGATATTGGCTGTTGCCAATTGACTCTAAGCCTTGTGGATTAACAAAACTTGCAAGTTGAATTTGTGTCAGAGTTTGAGGTACGGTATCACCCTCCGTAAGGATCCTAACTTCTCCAGCAGAAGTTATTTCAAGAGTTTCTGTTGTTATCGGTGCAACAATTCTTGATCCGCCTGTTGAGAGAACGTAATTGCCATTGGCATCTACCAATGAGTTTTCACCATCAAAACTAAAATGCCCGGCTCTGGTATAAACCACGTCACCAGTTGTGCTTTGTAGTGTAAAAAATCCTTTGCCGTTTATTGCAAGGTCTGTAACTAAATTAGATTGCCTAAGGTTGCCTTGACCAAAGTCTGCGTTGATTGAAGCGATTGCTGTTCCAGAATAACTATGTCCTGCTGCAGAACCAAGCTTGCTTACAACACTGGTAAATTGAGGTTTGTTTTCTTTAAAAGCTGTTGTGTTCACATTTGCAATATTATGCGAAATAGCATCGATAGCAGTTTGAATGCTCTTCATTGATGATGATGAAAGTTTGAGAGTGCTGAACGACATAAATATTCCTTTGAGCTTTGCAGGCTCATTGCCATTATCAGCAAAATTAGCCTTTTTTGAACTTAGTCCTTTGGCGTATTTATGTGAAATTAGATGGCCCAATTTGTTGAAAAATAAGGTGTTTTGGTCCCTTTGGTCTATAGTTGATAGTCGATTAGCCTGATTTGGAGCTGTTTTGCCTTCTGGGCGCAGGTTTAAAACAAAGGAAGCCTAGCAAGTAATGCACCAAAACCAAATGCAAGGAACCAAGAACTTAACCAAATGGCCATCGCTATTTTAAAATTTTGTTCTTTGATCATGATTGCTACTGTGGCAATACAAGGAACAAACAAAGTCAGCACTACGCAAGCTGTGACTAATTGAGAATCTGACATTGGAACATCCATTAAACCAAAGGCCCCAAAATCTCTTCTTACCATCCCTAAAATAAAGCTAATTGCGACTTCTTTAGGTAGTAGCAAGACTTCTGTGATCATTGGTTCACTGTATTTAATTACTAGTTTGAGTAAGCCGGTTACTTGCAAAGAACCAACAACGGCTGCAGCAATAAAGAAAGCCGGCGTCGCTTCATCAAGAAAGACCTTGGATCTGATGATAGTTTTTTGTAGGATATTGTTGATGCGTGGGATTCTAAGAGGTGGAATATCAGTAATGAAGTGCCCGCCATCACCTGGAATTAGCTTATTGAGTAGCATTCCAGTTAATACAAAAACTATAAACAAAGTACCAGCCCACACTAACCATGGTTTGGGTCCGCCAATATTGCTGAGCAGTCCTTGAATGACACCAAGCTGCGCAGAACAAGGAATGGTCAAGCCAAGTAAAGCCATAGTGATGATTTTTTCTTTTTTGCTACTTAATAATCTAGTTGTTACTGTTGCCATGGTAACGCAGCCACCACCCAGTATGAGCGGGATGATTGCTCTGCCGTTCATGCCAAGCTTGCTCAAAACACCATCAACTAAAACAGCAAGCCTTGGAAGATAGCCACTATCTTCAAGTACCGCAAGCCCAAAGTAAAAACCAAGTACTAACGGCATCAATAAAGCATATAAGTAAGTGGGAGTGAGGGTCAGCAAACCATAGTCGCCAGCAAGCATGGTACCAATTGCTGCCAGTGGTTGCTCTAGAATTAGGTTATTATTGCTGTCTTTAATGACGGGGAAGACTTGACTTACGATACCTTCTACAAAAGGTGTGTAGTAAGTATTCAGTACAGAGTTTTCAAGAAAATCTACTACGGTACCAGCAATGAAAACCCCAAGGAACTGAAACAAAAATAGATAAAGTACAAGCGCAGCGGTGATTGATCCAATGATTGGATTTAGTAGTAAGTGTCCAACGAAAGTACGTTTGGAGAATTGTTGTTGACTAACGACTTTGCTGACTAGTTCATCAACTTCTTGGCGTCTGATTTTATAGATTGTTTCTCGTTTCTCGTTACTTGAATTTTCTGCTTTGAGCAAAGCTTCAGAGCGAGTTAGGCAATCATCTAAGTAGCTAGCAATCTCTTTTTCCACTGCTATCGAAAGCGTGCCTGTCTTTACTTGCGCTATCTTGCTATTGCGGCTGTGGATTGTGTTTAAGATACTGGCTTTAAGGCTATCGAGCCCTTCTTCTTTGATTGCAACTGCTTCTATAATATCTAAGCCAAGTCCTTCGGAGAGTGCTTTTGTGTCAATTGCGACTTTGCGAATTCTCGCTTCGTCGCATTGGTTAATAACCAAGATCATCGGTTTGCCCATATCGGCAAGTTGCTTGGTTAAAAACAAATCTCTACTCAAGCTGGTGCTTGATACAACATTGATTATGATGTTTGCTTGCTCAACACAAGTGAGAGTCGCAGTTTCTTCATCGTTTTGTGAAGAGATTCCATAAACACCCGGGCTATCAACTAGTTTGATTTCAAAGTCTTCAAGTTGATATCTGTTGATTTCTTCTTCAGTAGCGTTGATTTTGGCGCTGGTGATTTCAATAGTGGTTCCAGGGTAATTACTCACATCAACGTAGATCCCTGTAAGGTAATTGAAAATCACTGACTTGCCGACATTGGGGTTGCCAACTAAGGCGACATTAATAGTTTTGGTTTTTAGCTCTTGCATTGTTCTACCTTAATGAGTTTGGCGTAGCTATTGCCGATTGCGATTTCTTGCAGGTCTTTCTGTAAGACCACTGGACCACCAGGGATTTTACTGGCGCATAAGACTCTGTCACCTTCACAAATCCCCAAACGTATTAGATTAGACTTGAGCTCGCTAGGGATCTCATTGATATTAAGGCTCTGTCCTGATTTTGCTTGGTCTAATTGCATGGCTAGTTGAGAATAGTTCTCATTAACTATAGCAGAAAAGCAGAAGAAGTGACTGCGGGTGGGGCAAAGGGAAGAGGGAGACAGGAATGGGGAATAGGGAGATTTGATTAAGACTAGACGCTTTAGCTTGGCTTGGCAGATTATGAAAGACACTTTTGTTAGAATTGGATGAATGGAAAAACGCAGCGCGGCTCGAGAGTTAGCATTTCTGGCATTGTTCCAACTACCGCAGAAATCTGAAAACGTAAACACAGACAAATTATCCAAAATGGATTTACATGCCATTTGTTTGTCTGCTATTCGTACGCTTGCTGATCATGGCAAGGAAAATATTAAATCTGCAGAAACATATTTTATTAAGGCAGAAAGAGCTCTTATGGAGCATCAGATCGATCATGAAGCTAATGAAGGTTTGAATCAAGCTAGTCGTTCAGTTGCGGTTCCGCAAACTGAAGAATTTATTGAACACTTGGACAAGTGCTATCAAGGTATCGCCTTGATGCGAGAAAGTCTGCAAGTGCCTGAGCTTTATTGGCATTACAATGATGAATCCACTAAAGAATTTACACTTGAGTTGATTTTGAAATATATCAACAACAAAGAAGAGGTTGAAAATCTTATCAAAGAAGTTTCTCAATCTTGGAAATTTGAACGTATCCAAAAAATAGAGCGCAAGCTTATTGAGCTTGGAGCAGCTGAAATGCTCAGCTCTTCAATCCCGCACACAGTAGTAGTTTCAGAAATAATCAAACTTGCAAATAAATACTCCACTGAAGAAGGTATCAAGTTTATTAATGGTGTTCTTGCTGATGTTGTTAAATTGATTAAAGACTAAGCAGTGTTTGCATAACTTGAAGTTTGAGCCACCTCAGAGTCTTTGTCTGGATGTGGATCATTTGCTGGTGCCAGAGTATTATTGCTCGTGTCCGCCACTACGACACCAGTTCCAGGCTCATGATTATGATTATGATCGTGATCGTGATGATCGTGATCGTGATGATCGTGATCGTGATGATCGTGATCGTGATGATCGTGATGATCGTGATGATCGTGATGATCG
>JABHOV010000098.1 GCA_018695135.1 Candidatus Melainabacteria bacterium
CAACGCACGTGACAGATAAGGGTTGAGACTTTGCATTTTTCAGTGAATCCTTAACCGACTATCTGAAAGAAGCAACAGGTATTTCGCCCAAATGGCGTAATACCCATCCCCATTTATTATATACTTACATATATTGAGTGATGCAAAGTAATCCGCTTAATTCGGCTATCTTAACTGACCGTCCAAGTACGGTTGGCTCAGCCGGCCTTGCGCCGCCGCAAGACTACCTCTCTAAAGAACTGGAAAACGAAAAAGTAATGCAAGCACTTAATAGTGCAGAAGGAGTGCCGGATCTTAGCTCACGACACGAAACTCAAAACACAAAGCAAACTAACATAAACAAAGAAAGATCAAAATCAATAGTGCCCGATAATGTTTGGAAAGTTCTCGTTGGCATCGCTTCACACTTCCACTTACTCGTTGGACTCAATGGTAGCTTTAATTTTTTCTCCAAATCATTTAGCAAAACTATTGATAAGCTAGCACCAAAAGTCTCCAAGGTGGTCAACCTCTTTAATTACACAGACAAAGGTCAACTCTCCTTGCGAGACAACAATTCACTTGATGGTCTTTCTAAATTCCTATTTCCAGCAATTGTTACCTGGTTCCCTGTTGACGACATGTTTCTAGCCCAAGGACTTAGTAGCGGTACTACCATGCTGGCAAGTGCGCATAACCCTCGTGTCAATGACAAAACAGACTTTATGGCTAACCTCAAACAACATTGGAATAGCTATAAAGAAATGCTCAGTGAAACTTTTAGAGCAGGTGGTATCAAAAAACTCCTGAGCAAGGATGACTTTCATCTAATGCACCTTGGTGGCAACATGAATTTCTTTGGTGGACTCGGTGGACTCATTGCTGACAGCATACATCCAATTATCAAAACAGGTTTCTCCGTGGTGAGAAATATGGGCGGAGTAGTTTGTGATATTGCCAAAATCCTCCATGGTGATGTTAATTACAGAGTTTCTGGAGCACTTTATATTGCAGCTCATGGACTTGATATGTGGCAGGCAGCTATTTCAAGTGACAACAATGATAAATCACGAGTGATCAGTCATTACGTTCAATGGCTCTCTACCATTGCGAATTACTTCTATATCAAACCATCTGAGACAATGGCAAATAATGAGTTTAAAGATCGGGTTAAAGACCAGCGCATGGCTTATGCAATGGGGTAAAGCTGCGGGAACCAACGCTCCAAGACTTCTATCGGGAAAGCTAATCTCACAGGACTTTTTGCTGTATCTGACTTGAGCAAACCCTTCTCAATCAATGCAGACAAAGTAACCCTTGCTTGAGCCGCTTTGTAACCAGTAATCTCTGCTGCTTTACCTCTGGCAAACTCACCTTGATAAAAAGCTTCCCTTAATAGCGCAAAAGACCTTTTGGGTAAGCGCGATGCTGCAACTTCATCTTGCACATATAATTCCATTCTACGTAACAGTTCTGCTGGCTCTAATATTGATGACATATAGTCAACTTGATCAATACAGACTTCAAGAAAAAACTTACAAAACTCATGAAGTGCTTTCAAGGATAAACTACCTCTACCATCTAGATCACCTTGGCGTACATTGTCTGCAGCCTCCAGTAATAACTTATAATTGCTATTTTGACGAGCAAAGCCTCTAGCAACAGACCACAAACTACTGCCAATATTAAGATGCTTCAATAAAGCATGAGAGAATAATCTAGCAACTCTACCGTTACCATCATAAAACGGGTGAATCCACAAAAGCCTATGGTGAGAGGCGGCTACAGCAATAATCCTCTGCAGCTTTGACATTTTGCTTAGATCATAAGCCTGCTCAAATCTGTTCATGAATTTAACTAGGTTCTTTGCTAGCGGGGCAAGATGTCTACCTACCGTAACATCTCCATCACGAAACCTACCAGCAATCATTTTCAACTTATTTACCCCATCAATATTCTTTACCCAGAGTAAAGTCTCAGGCAAATCTTTATAAAACTCTTCATGAATTTTTTCAATAAATTCACTTGAAGTTAAATTTTCAATTTGCCAAAAATCTCCCTGATCAATAACTGACTGAACTTGAATATGCGACCTAGCTTCTAATTGCAAATCTCTCTTCGCTGGATCTTTAACAAAATCATTTCTCAAAGCTTTATCAATATCTCGTGGATGAGTATTATGGCCTTCAATTAAATTACTATAGTAACAATTCATTGAACGTACTAAATCAGCAATTGATTCCGTGAGCTGTGGATTTAATCCTGCTGCTAAATTATTAGCTTTAGCAATCAAATCAACAGCCAAGTCATTAAGTTCTCCATCATCTTGAGGGAGCATTGGTTCCATAAGAGTTACTGGTTCATTTGCTGACATATTGATATTTTCAGCGATCTTTTTGGCGATTGAAAGATCAACTATTTAGCTATATACCACGATTTTATCATAGTCAAACCAAAGAAACAGCTTTATTTTCAGCGATCTGCTCAGCGATCAATCGAATCGCCCTATTCCCCAAAAACTCTTGTCTCAGCTTCTTATTCTTACGATATTGCTTCTCTAAGGGCTCACCATTATTAATCAAACCCCAGTTAGAATTAATCGGCTGGAAACGCTTTGGATCAGCATGCGAGACATAGTTAGCTAGTGCTCCCATCATTGTTTGAGTAGAAAGGGCTTTAGACTCAGGGTCAAGAATTGATCTAGCTGCAATAATTCCTGTTGCTGCCGACTCCGTATAGCCTTCGACGCCGGTAATCTGTCCTGCAAAATAAATCGATTGAGCCTTCTGAATCTCACCTGCTGCGTTACGCTTTTCCGTCGTATTACGGGGTATCAGTTCCGCTTGTACAGACGATGCGTATTCAGCATCCCTGAACAATGGCGGCTCAGCCAACTCAGCCTGATCAAAACTTCGCAAGCCTTGCATCTGAGACCCAGAAGACCCACTCGAGTCTCTAGTAATTCGCAACCTCAAACCATCATCCAAAAACAAAGGCGAGTTAATAAAAATATTTTGATGCATCATACCG
>JABHOV010000052.1 GCA_018695135.1 Candidatus Melainabacteria bacterium
TAGAGGCTTCAAATCTGGTCTCGGTGACCAAAGCGCACAAATCTTTGGCAAGAAAAATCATTTTAGTTTCATCAAACTAGAACCCAGTCTTGATATCAACTACCAAGCAATCCCAGAAGATCTTGGGATAATGACAGTCACAAGTTCAATCAAAGCAGATAAAAACCTCAAAGAGTTTCAAGCAGCAAATGAAAACATAGCAGCATATAAATCTATCAACAAAATAGCCGAGAAACACCATTGCAATTTCCTTGGCGATTTACTTTATCACTATGACGAGCCAGTGATCTTTAAAATCCTTGAAGAGATAGAAGATCGTAAATCAAGAGGACTGGCACTCTATGGTTTAGCGGAGGGAGCAAGGGTCAAAGAACTCAAACAAGAGCTTGATGCTGGCAAATTAGGCAATCATCTCAATCTCTCTCATAGTGCAGAATCCAACTTCAAACAAGAACACGGCAAATGGTGCCCAAGAAGTCAAGAAGACAAAGAAAGATATAAATTCAACACAGAAGAATCACTTGCATCTCATTCAGGCATTTATCACGCCAGCACATTAATTAATGATCAGCTTCAAGACTTTAGTAATAGTTTAGATGGTGTATTTGGAAGCTCAATAAGTGGTGCCGGATTAGGTGGTAGCAACAGTATCATCTGCAAGAAAGCTTACCAGCACCGAATAGAACAAGCTCTAGCAGAGGGTTTTTACCCCCACCAAAAGATCTACATCCACGCCAGTTCTAGTTCATCTGCAGCAAATACCCTCACATAGTGCTACCTATCTGTTAACAGATAGTTAATCAAAATCGGGTAAATAATAAATAGAGATGCAAAGCACCAATTCTTATTTACTACCCACTCTAACCCTTGCTCTATTACTGGCTTTCAGCCCTGCCTTGGCTAGCGACATTAAGAACTACGAAATTCTTGACACGATCAAAATTCCTAACGGAATCAACAAACCAGATTTTGACTTCAAACGAAACAATGAAGTCCCCATGGATTCAACTTCATATAAAGTCCTTGAAAGATCCATAAAACGCAAAAGACCCAAAAACAAGAGCTGTAAAAAATTTGGACCTCTTAAATTCGACTTCAAAGTAAACCCATTTAATTTGAACAGAACAGGTATAGTTTTAGATATCGATATACTAGAATCATTTGATCTATTTGCTAACAAACAAAATATGCAAGAACTTAAAACCACTATGCAAGCATCAGCTAGTCATAACATCATCAATGATGATGTTAAAGCAAATTACAGTAAAATCAAAACATGGTTGAGTGCTCACAAGGAAACTTCAGGACACACTTAAAGCTTAGCTTACTAGTCTTCTAGCAAGCTAGTAACAAATTCAAGGTATCTTGCATCAGCTTTACTAAAGTGCACATCAATATCCAAGTCTTTGTCTTTTGTTTGGTAATTCAATAAACCATCGTCAAAAATAGAACTTGCAAATTGTTCAAGCACCAGTTTAGCTGGATCAATAAAATTGTAATCATTAGTAGACTTAACGCGCAAGTCCCCTTGCTCTTTACTAACGGAACTAGTGCTTAGCACCGTTCCGACCTTTTTTGTGTCGACATCACTAGCAAAACTTTGTTTTGCAGGATGTCTAGCCTCAACTAAAAAAGAATAATGAGTACAACCGATTATCACATCAGTAATCGCCTCAGGCAAATTCTTTAAATGTGTTTGCCAATTTGCTTTTGCTTCTTCAAGCTTGCCAGCTTCAATCAATGGCACCAGATCAGTACAAGCAACTGGATGGATATCTACTGACCAGTTTTTATAACGCCCAGAATCAATAGTTGCTTGAGTTGCAATCAAGGCAACTGGTTTGTCAAATTGATTAGTGGCAAAATATTTAGTCAGCACATCATTCAAACTAATGACCTGAAAAAAATAATCCACAAAATCAATTTGATCAAGATACATCGAACTAGAATTGCAAGCAGAAACAAGAACATCAACTTGCTTCTCTTGCATAAAGTCCGCAATCTCTAGAACATAGCTCTTAAGCTGTTCTGGGCTCTTAGTACCATAAGGAGCCCGTGCTGAATCACCAAAATACACATATGAATACTTTGACCCATACTTGGCTATGAACTCTTTTAGTACCGAGAGCCCACCTAAACCTGAATCATAAAAGCCAAGCTTCATAAGCCTTCCAGGTATTTAATTATTCCTCGTGCTACTGATTTTGCTAAATCATTTTGATAGCTTTCTCTCACTAATTTCTTTCTCTCAGCAACATTGGTCATAAAACCAAGTTCTAATAAAACAGAAGGCGCTTTGGTATATTTTGTCACCCAAAAATTGGCATGTCTAATTCTTTGATCTGGCATTAGTACATCCGTTAAGAGTTGCTTGTGTATCACTGCACCCAACTGCTTTCCTGTTGAAGAGTAATAATAGGTTTGTAAGCCCTGCATCTCTGGATTAGTAATTAAAGCATTGACATGAATCGAAACAAAAATCTTAGGGTCTACAGCATTGGTTACTTCAACTCTTTCAGCTAGTGAAATGAATCTATCCTCGGATCTCACCATATAGACATTAATTCCAGCAGCAGCCAAGTATTCCTGAACCTTGCGGGTAATATCAAGGGTGATGTCCTTTTCGTTGTAACCACCATAAACAGCACCAGAATCATAACCACCATGCCCAGCGTCCAAGACCACTACCGTACCAGCACTTTTTTGGGCAGCTTCAATTTCAACACCACCCTTGACTTTATCAGGAGAAACTCCAATCATTCTAATCAAAAGAGTTTTAGAGCCATTCGATTCCTTGAATTCCTCAATAACATTCTTGGTTTTCATATCAAAAACAATTCTTGTCACAGGCTTTCCTAGGGTAGCTAAACCAAAACGCAAGTCTTGAACAAATTCAGTCTCCGGTAGTTGTTCCGCACCAAGCGCATCGTCGTAATCTAAACCGATCAAATCTACTACTAAGCGTTCCGGATTATGCAATTTCAAGAATTTGTAATCAAGCTTCTTTGAAGACTCAACAGCATAAACTACTTCTTCTTTAGAGTTGCGGTGTAACTTAATTGACAAAACTTTGTTATCCGCTCTAAAACCTTCGCTGTTTTCTTTGCCTTCACCCAAAACCAAAACTTGTTTTTCATTATTGCTAATGCGAACTTCTCTATTATGAGTATCTCTACCAGTAAAAACAACTCTAACAATTGAAGAATCAAATTGTGTAACTCTCATTTCTTCAGTGCCATTTTGATATGTTTTTTCCTGACTTGTACTTTTCAGCCTCGCGCCAATCAGGTCTAGTACCAGCCTTTCAGGGTTGTCCAACATGATTGACCTTGGTACTAAGGAACCATCAGCGGTGATACGCATATTACCATCTTCAAAACCAAAATCTTGAATTACCACATCTTTGATTGCATATCTGAAAAACAATGTCTTTCCAATGTTTTCAATATTTACTTTTTCAAGTGCCGTTAGTGTAGTTGCTTCTGTAACAACTCTCACGGTATCAGCATCAAACTGAGCAACCCTTGCCCTCGTAATATCCAAACCAGTTGGTAAGTTATAAACAAAGCTCTTATTACCTAAATGTGCATCAAGAATATCAAAAACCAATCTTGGTGGATTTTCATAAATTCTTTTTTTAAATTTTAAATCACTAGCAGAATCATGATTCACTTCAAGAACCGTATTTCTGAGTGTAATTTCTTTGATTTCAATTTGCTTAGCAGTTGCAGCTAAACTGGCAAAACAAAAAGCCAAACAGATAATCAGATATCTAAAAATACAAGACATTGCACTAATATTAAAGCAAATACCCAGGCTTAGCAAATATGTATTTCGTGCTTCGGGCGTCATACATATGCTATAAAATTAGTAATGGCTAAGATATATAAAGTAGGCATTTTAGGCAGCACCGGCTATACCGGGGCTACTTTAACCGGATTACTGGCTAAACACCCCAATATAGAGATTGTTTTCCTCGCTTCCCAGCAATATGCCGGACAGAAATTCTCCACTATCTATAGTGAATATAGAGGCTTAGTCGATATCGAGTGCAGCAATATTGATGATGAAGCAATTCTTAATTTAAACAAAGACGAGATTGACTTAGTCTTTTTTGCAACTCCCAATGGAATTGCCCACAAACATGTACCTGGTCTAATTGCAAAGTCAATCCATTGTATAGACCTTAGTGCTGACTACAGGTTCAAGGATTTAGATTTATACACTAAGTGGTACGGCTTCAAGCGTCAAGACCAAGCGACTAATGCCCAAGCAATTTATGGTTTAGTTGAATATAATCGCGAGGCAATTAAAAAAGCAGCCAAATCACAAACTATGATCATCGGCAATCCCGGTTGCTACACCACTTCTTCAATACTAGCGCTCGCTCCGATACTTGAAGCAATGGCAGATTCCATAGACACTAAATCAATCATCGTTGACGGCAAATCTGCAATCAGCGGAGCTGGACGCAAAGCTGCAACCAACTTGCTATTTTCTGAGATCAATGAATCCTGCTCGCCATACAAGCTAGCCAATCAGCACAGACACGGTCCTGAGCTTGAAACTTTCTTTTCAGAGATTAGCGGCAAAGAAATTCAGCTTAGTTTTTCTCCGCATCTAGTGCCAATGTCAGTGGGGCTCTTGACCACTTGCTATATTCAATTTACTAAAGAAACAACTGAAGCCGACTTGCGCAAGCTCTATGAAACCAGATACGCAGCTGAACAATTCATCAAACTACTGGAACCTGAACTCTACCCACAAACCAAATGGGCAGTTGGCACTAATCAAGCATTTATTCAAATCAACTACGATCCAAGACTCAAGCGCGCCACCATCACTTGTGCAATTGATAATCTAATGAAAGGTGCAGCCGGGCAGGCTCTGCAGAATATGAACTTAGTTTTTGGTTTAAAAGAAAATATTGGCTTGAATTAACTTAATAAAAACAATTCAGCCAAAACTAATTGCGGTCTTACCGAACTCTTCAAACTACTAATTGCTTTTTCATATTGCAAAACTAAATCAGCTTGTGCTAAATCAGCACTATTACTAAAATCATTTTGCAATATTTGCAAGGCACCAACAAGATCTTTATTCTCGCGACTAGAAATTTCTTCTGCTTTCATTAGTTGTGCCAAACGTGAGCTCGCATTATTTGACCCGAAGAATTCACGAAGCTCGTCACTAAGCTCGCGAGCAGCTTCAGTAAATTCTTTATCAGAGTTGTTATTCAAGGCAAGCACTTGAGACCTACTTACTATAGTAGAAAGCACAGATGAGCGTGATTCAGCAAAAAGCATAAACAAAGTACCCTCTCTTGCTTCTTCTATTGTTTTTAATAATGCAGCTGATGAATTTGGATTCAAAACTGCCGATGAGGCATCTTCTATAATTACAATTCTAAAAAACTCAGAGCTTTGTGACAACTCCCCCTGAAGTTCTCTAATTTGATCTACTTTGATTACATGTGTCTTGCTTTCAGCATCCGGTCTTAAATAAATTGGTGTCCGAGGATGTGTAGCTAGCTCTATCCACCTACAACTTTGGCAAGTTCCACAAGCCGCTCGTAAAACTAGGTCTTTATTAGCAGAACAATTCAAAACCATATTCATCTGTTTGACTAACTGATGCTTGGAGCCAAGATCACGCCCAGTAAGCAAGTAAGACCTAGCTAAATGATCTTTAGTTAAGCTCTGGTTAAAAAATTCCGTGACGAATTTGTGTTCTTTTATATCTATTAATTCTGCCATTATGAGTAATGAAACAACGCTTAATGCATATCCAATTAAAACGTAGCTCTTAATGACAATAATAGCAAGTTCCACCAGATGGGCTAATATTAAAAGAATTTCATCTCCCTTAACAAATCCATAACCCTGTTATGCATTTATTCATTTGTACTAATCAATTAGCAAATAAAGCCGATAGATAAGTACAGAGAATAGTTTGCTTAGGAGACAGTCGATGTTTCTAGCAGTAGTTAAAATCTCAAAGACCCATCTAGGGCCCAAGAGCCAATAACACCAAAACAAAGGAGAACAGATTATGTCATTAACAGGACGCAATCCAACTATAAGATTATCGATCATTAGATCGCAAATCGACAAACAACAACAAGTAATAGCTTTACTTGAAAACAGATTACAAGAGGCAATCCTCGGTGGTACTGATGTAGGTGATATCTACGGAGATCAGGATCTCGACGGAGGTTTAGGCGAAATCGCACAAATCTACGGAGATAATGGAACCATCGATTCTAAATATGGCTATGTGCCAGATCCAGCAACAGGTGCCGCAACAACAGAAATAAAGCAATTGAATACAGCTACTGGACTAACAGAATCAGTTAACGAAGACGTTAACTTAACAAACGTTCGTATAGACAGAGCAGCAGCAACTGGAGATCCGGTTCAAGGTATATATCAGTTCTTTGATCCTGATGGTGAAGTCAATGTTGAAGAATATGCAAGATACCAACAAGATTATGCAATAGCTTATGGTGGAGCATTACTGGATCCAAGTGATGATACTTCATTCAGAGACGCTCCAGCAGGCAGAGCGGACTCGCAAGGTCTTAACGCTGCAGAGTTATTACCAACATATACTGGACTCACTGGTGCAATGCACAAGGGTGTTCTTGACTTCCAGCAAGTTGATGGTGCCGGCACTCCACTTCCATTGGAGCAAGATGGTATTAGACAACTACTTTATCAAGCGAGAGCATTGATGGGTGAACTTAGAGTTGAAGAGCAACATTGGAATGCTGAAGTAAACGAAGAGAAATCTAGACGTAAAGAATTAATTGACTTTACCAAAGGATAGAAATTAATACAAAAAAATATCGAGGCCAAGTTTTGTACTAGCCTCGATTTTTTTTTGTACTCGATAAAACAAACGTCATTGCGAGGGAATGAAATGACCGAAGCAATCTAGTGGATAGTTTTTAGATTGCCGCGCTGCATTCTGCAGCTCGCAATGACGATTTTGTAAGGCTTCACCATACTTCAAAAAACTTATCTGCTTTACTAAACCATTCCAGCATCACCTATATTAGGTTCAAAGTACTTAGACGGCAAAGTGATTTTACCAGCTAATTTATAAGCAAGAATTTGTGCGTCTAGTAGGTTATCAGCGACTGCAGTCGCTCCAAAGATCTCAGATTCTTTATCGTGAGCTTCTTTAGAGCCAGTGAGACCGTAGAAGACTAGTGGTAGACCAGAAAAACTCTCACTGATTTCACCAAGTTGCTTATTAATAGAATCCAAAGCACCGAGGTTCTGCCTATAACCCGCTACACTGTCAGCGGTAACAACATTGACCGATAAAGCAGAGCCCAAGAACTTGTGAAGTCCTTCTTTATAAAAGCTAAGATCAAGGTTTGCTGATGCCATAAACAATTCAAACAGATCTTCATCGAGTAGCGGCAAAATCACCTGCGCGTCAGAGTCAGCAAAACAAGTTCGGTATTGAAGTAGTTTGGGTTTATTTTTGTCTCTTGAATCTAAGACAATGTCAAAAGCCAGTAAACCAGAATAAGTTCTTCCTTCTTTAGCCATTGCAGCCAAAGTCGGATCTATAATTTCATTGCGAATTTGCATCATTAGATCAGGAGTCAAAACAGGTGTAGGTGCGTAAGCCCCCATATCTTGATATGAATCTAATTCATTTTCTTCTCTATAAGCTTGCACCGGCAACAAAGACAGAGCCCTAGTACCGTCACAGACAGTGTTGATACTCAGCTTGGGACCTTCCAGAACCTCCTCAAAAATAACTTTGGAACTAGTTCTTGATAGAAAACGATTCTTGAACATACTCTTAATGACTTTATTTGCTTCAACAATGTCGCAAGCAACCCTTGCTGGTTTAGTTGTTTCAAATTCTTTATCAGCACAAATTCTCAGTGGGTAACTTGCTCTTTCCAAAAAGGCTTCAGCTACAGCTTGATTATCAAAACAGACAAAACGTGGACCAGGTATCTCATTACGATAAATAAAATCTCTTGCAAAAGCGTTTGAAGACTCAATTTCAGCAGCAGCCTGGGTCGGACCCATAATTAACTTATTGTTGGCTCTAAAGAGATCGACAATTCCCATTGTAAATAATCGAGAGTCACCTATTATTGTCAGATTAATATTGCGCGCAATAGCAATCTCTAATAATCTATCTATGTCATTAGTATCAACATCAACACATTCAGCAAGCTTGGCAAGCGCCTGATTACCGGGCGCAGCAACTATTTCTATATCACTAAATTTCTCAGAAGCTAATAGCTTCCAGATCATCGCATGTTCTTTTGAGCCGGAGCCTATGATGAGGAGTTTCACTTAGCTATTATCTCATGATAGTAGAAAAGCAGCAAGCTGCTGTTCTACGGTGGCGCTCACTTTGTTCGCTGGTTGCGCTTGCCTTTCAGGCTCGCTGGTTGCGGCACTTCGTGCCTGCCTCTTGTGTCAAAAGTCTTAGATTGTTCTCTTTTATGTTAGAAGCAGGACGTGAAACGTCCGCAACCAGGGAGCAAAGCGACCACAGCCAGCGAACAAAGTGAGCGCAACCGTCCTCGAAGAGGACACTAGCTATATAATAAAACTAATGCAATTCATCGTCCCCATCTCTTTTATATGTTTTTTTCTTAGTGGAGCAGTAGCACTAGTCTATGAATTAACTTGGCTTAGATTGTTAAGACAAATATTTGGTACCGACAGCCTGGCTCTTAGTACCATGCTTACAGTTTTCATTGGTGGCATTGCCGTTGGTACTTGGCTTTCTGGAGTCATCATCAATAAATATTTTAGACAACATGATTATCAAAGCGAAGAAAAAAACCACATCGTAAGGATGGCGCATAGTTACATCCTTATATATGCTTATGCTTTCATTGAGCTATTACTAGGTGTCTATGCACTGATGGTGCCATTTTTACTTGGCAGTAATTTCCTTGGCAAGATATGGCTACCATTTGCACAAATCGCAGTTGATAACTTAATGGTCGGCTCTTTAGTCAAGTTTGTACTTTCAGCAATCCTCTTGATCATTCCAACTCTATTAATTGGGCTTAGTTTTCCATTACTTACAGAACTAATAAATATAGACAAGGCAGAACACAGGGATTCGCAGTTTGCTGCAAGTAATTTATATGCAGTCAACACTTTTGGTGCCATTATTGGTGCAGCAATTTGCGGATTTTATTTACTACCTGTATTTGGCTTAGATTTCAGTACCAAGATCGCCGTTCTTGGCAATCTCGCAATTGCAATACTCTGTTATTTTTGTGTATTTTCCAACCGAACAAACTTCACAAACGCAAGCCTAATCGGTGTTTGTGACTTTGTCTGCAAATTAGCTAAAGACAATCACGATCCAGACGAGAAGCATGAACATAGTAAAGAATACAAAAGAGTTAACTACTTACTGCTTTTGATTGCATTTACAATTGGCTTTATCAACCTTGGACTCGAAGTCATTTGGACCAAAGTTTTGACTTTGATTATCGGCTCATCTACTTATTCACTAACTATAATCCTAATAGCAGTGCTTGGCGGCATCAGCCTTGGCGCATTCATGCTCAATTACCTAATTAAAATCATCGACAAGTTCAATCTAAGCTACAAAAGCTTTCTTAATTACTCACTCTTGAGCTTCGCTTGTTTAATAACAATCTCATCATCATTTTTCAATAAAGCGCCTTGGTATTTTTTAAACCTCAACCAAACAATAGAAAACATCTTAGGTTACTCACCATGGCTACTCTCAAACATAATCAAGTTCATGAGCATTGCTGCAATCATAATTCCAGTCACTGCCTTTGAAGGCTTGATATTTGCCTTTGTACTTTATCTAGTTTCTGGCAAAACCAACATGATAGAGAACCGCAAGCTAGAACCCGTTGGCACAAGGGTTTCCAAGGCATCATACATCAATACCTTTGGTGCTATTACCGGCTCATTCCTGACTGGCTTTGTACTCATTCCCCTGTTTAGCAAATTTGGCAGCGGCACTTATGGCTGCTTGATCACATTAATCTGCATTGCATTTGCTCTTGCTCTTTTTACCAATTTATATGATTCCAAGTTTAATCCACTGGCTATCGCAACGATAATCGCTTGCTTGCTGAGTATTAACTTTCTGCCGAAACTAGACGCCAATGAAATCTCTAGTGGAATTGCTGTCTACAAAGGCATGAAATATAAATCAATCACCAAGAAGGATTACAAGCGCGCCATCTCAGAGCAGATATTAATGCACGAGGAAGGCATCAATAGTATCGTCACAGTAGTAGAAAACAAAGCAGCTAATGCAATCTTCTTAAAGACAAACGGCAAAATAGAAGCAGGAATGCCAATCAATCCTGAAGATCCATCCAAAGCCGACATGACGACTCAAGTGCTGCTTGGTCAATTGCCAATCTTCGTCAAACCCAATATAGAAAAAGCTTTGCTCATAGGCATGGGCTCAGGCATTAGCCACAAGTCCCTACTCAAAATCGGTGCCAAAGCTCAGCTCAAACAAGTAGAGGTTTGTGAAATTGAAGAACTAGTTTACAAAGCAGCAGGTAAATATTTCAATGCAGTAATGACAAAGGACTATGGTCCAATTAAGCTTAATCATCATATGGCCGACGCCCGAAATTTCTTGATAGCCAATAAAACGAAACAAGGAGCAGGTACACTTTATGACCTAATAATCTCCCAACCTTCTGATCCATGGATTTCAGCAAATCTATTTACTGAAGAATTTTGGCAACTAGCATCTTCTAACCTCAATGAAGATGGGATCTTTGAACAATGGATTCAACTATATTCAATTGACCCCAAACATCTAGAAATCGCCTTACGTACTTTTAGTCAGGTCTTCCCAAATAGCATGGCATTCAAGCCTGGAGACGCCGCTGAGCTGCTACTAATTGGCTCAAAGCAAGAGCTGGAGCTTGATAGCAAGAAGATCAATGAGCTCATGAAATACAAAGAAGTCAAACAAGAACTTTCTTATATTGGCATTAATGATGATGCTGATTTACTATCCAACCTAGTCTTAAGCCCAGCAGCAATCAATAAATTATTAAACCGCAAAGCCGGTAACCAAGCACATCACAACATCAAGATCTTAAAATACATCACCAAGATTGATGCTGGTACTCATGAATACAAACCTAAGCTAGCTAATCAACACAATGAAGAAGAGAATGATAAAAAACCTAGCAAACAAAAATTAAATACCGATGACAATATGTTGCTTGAATTTCACACTCCAAAGCAGCTTAGTCAGTTTTATCAAACCATCAAGACCAATCTTAGTTATATAGAAAAACATAGTAACCCTGCAGATATTATTGAGTACCTTGCCTTACAAAAAGACAGTAGTCTCCTTACTAGAATCGCCATGGCACACAGTCAAAGCAGTTCAAAACCACACCCCAAGCTAGCTCTCGGGATCGCTGAGCAAATGCATGAGATCAATAAGACACCAGCCAGCTATCTAGCGCTCTACCACATCCACAAAAACAATATGAACGACGAAGAAGCTGACTCATTAATTTATCAAGCCGAATCACGCTTTGCTGACATGGTGATGAGTGGCAAAAAATCACAAGTGATAATCTTTGAAGGCTTAATGGGAGAGACCAAATTAGATAGTTATCAACTTGCAAGCCTGGCACAAATCTATATGCATGATCAATCTTGGGACAAAGCTCAGGCATTAATTGATAGAGCAATAGAAATCGATCCAGCTAACAATCAACTCAAAATTGTCAAAGCTCAAATCACTTTCCAAAAAGTAAAACAATTTCAGTATCCAGACAATAGGCTCAAAACTAGAGACCTGGCACTAAGCCTTGATTTATATGAAGACGCTCTCAATGCTGATGAATTCAGTATCGACGCCTATCGCGGGCTAGCGAGATTCCATCTCTTTAAAGCCGCTCAGAGCAAGGGTGCTGAAGCTGAAAGACTAAAACGAATCGCCATCAAAAAATGCACCAACGCACTTGAGCTCAACCCCAAATCTTGGTCTTTACAACTTGAACTAGCCAAGATTTATTTATCCAGTTTGCCTGATTCACAATTAGAACTAATGAAAAACCCAGGTGACAAATTAGAAAGCGCTATCAAATTCTTAAGCAATAGTTTAGTGCTCAAGCCTGACTCCATCGAAGCTAATTACGAGATGTCTCAATTACAATATCTCATCGGTAATATTGACTTAGCCTACAAACACTCAATGCTACTAGAAGAACTCTGCGCAGAAGGTTCTAGCTGCGTTGATATACTCGGCACCCAAAGACTCGACAAAGCTAAGAGCCTCAATGAAAAGCTCGATAAAATCGCTAACGGGAATTTAAGCTAATGCACCAAATTCATCTATTTCTAATAGAATCATACACAAATGTGGTATAATTCTATTAGAAATAGATGAAAAACGACGATAAAATCCAAATTCCATTAAATAGTCAACTCAAGGATGACTTTAAAGATAAATGTGAGAACATTGGATTTTCCTCTGTGAATGAAGCATTGAGAGTATTGATTCACAATTTTACCTACAACAACAATATCACTCTTCAGTTAATGAATCTAAATACAAAACCTATTCCACAAAATCTGGACCATGAACTATTAGACAAAGAGACAGATCGACGCTTAGATGAAGCCTATCAAGCAATCAAGGATGGTGAGTATACAGCAGTAGATAGTTCAAAAAGTAACTGGCTCAAAAGACACCTTGAAAGCTAATGTACAAATTAATATTCACCAAACCTTTTGACAGAGACTTACGTAAGTTTTGCAAAAATAGAGAGCAGCTAATCAATAGAATTGAAAAAGTATTAGACATACTACAGGCTGATCCTTTTCACGAAATTCTCAGAACCCACAAAGTCAATAGTAAAAACCATGGCACAGCTTTTAGCTCAAGAATTAATGGTGATCTCAGAATAATATGGAATTTTTCTCAGGACAAGATACAAATATTCTTACTTGATATTGGTGGGCATTCAGGTAAGGATAAAGTTTATAGTTAAACTAGATTAGAGCCTGTTCGAAAGTATCTCAACAAGGTGCAAATTTATTCAGAGATTGTCAAGCTCATTGGTATAGTAAACAAAAGCTATCTCGAAAGTTCGAGAACGAGGCTTTTTTCGAGTAGCGGAACGGAGTTGGCTGAGCCGCCAATGTAGTGAGCAACACAGGAAAGTAACGAAGTTATCGGGCTTTCCAGGTAGCTTTTAAGCTGTTTTGTTGCCTGCGGGTTCTTTAGATGCTCCCCCTACGCTCGCACCAGTACTAGACAGCGTCAAGACCTTATTCTTAGTCTTAATAGTAGATTTCTTCAAAGCTTCTTGTTCTTCTTCTGTGTATTGTCCAATCACTTCAAATTTAACTTTGGCTTTAATAAGAGCTTGTCTAATATCAGCTTCTTTTGTATCGTCAGTAGGTTGTTTTTCTTCCTTACTATAATCTTTTTCCTTAGGAAACTCTGCATCAAACACTAATGACGCTTTTACTTTGTTACCAGCACCAAGTCTCTCATTAATAAGTTCATCAGAGATCTCATCTTCCAAAAGCTTTTGTATAGAGCGTTTCATTGGTCTTGCACCAAAAGCACGTTTGTAACCTTCTGTAGCGACTTTGTCTTTAACATCATCGGTAAGCTCAATAGTCATTCCGTGTTCTTTTAATCTAAGTTCAAGTTCTTTAATTAAGATGTTAACGATCAAGCGCATATCATCTCTATTAAGGTGTCTAAAGACAACAACATCATCAAGTCTGTTAATAAACTCAGGCTTGAATGCTCGTTTCACTTCTTCCATTACGGCTTCTTTCATACGTTGGTATTCATTTTCTTCTGCCTTCTCTTTATTACCAGAGAAGAATCCAATTCCACCAGTATTAGACATTCTGTTGGCACCAACATTGGAAGTCATAATAATGATTGTATTTTTGAAACTAACTTTACGTCCTCGACTATCAGTCAAATGACCATCATCAAGCATTTGTAACATGACATTGAATACATCAGGATGACCTTTTTCAATCTCATCAAAAAGTACAACACTATAAGGCTTACGTCTAACAGCTTCAGTCAACTGACCACCATCTCCGTAACCAACATAGCCAGGAGGTGAACCAATTAATTTACTAACTGTATGTTTCTCCATATACTCTGACATATCAACTCTAATCAAGTTCTCTGCACTACCAAAGAAGTAGTCAGCAAGTACTTTTGCAAGTTCTGTTTTACCAACACCAGTTGGTCCACAAAAAATAAACGAACCAATTGGACGTTCTGGGTTTTTCAAGCCTGAACGAGCTCTTCTAATTGCTTTAGAAACAGCAGTAACTGCAGGGTCTTGTCCAATCACTCTGCAATGAATAATATCTTCCATATTCTTGAGCTTTTCATTCTCGCCTTTTTTCAGGTCACCGATCGGGATACCTGTCCAACATGAAACAATATGAGCAATCTCTTCTTCTTCAACTTTGGGTTTATTTTTCTCCTGCTCTTTTTTCCATTCTTCTTGGATTTCTCTAATCTTGTCTCTTAAATCATTTTCTTCATCACGCAATTGTGAAGCTTTTTCAAATTCTTGATTACGAATTGCTTCTTCTTTATTACGAGAGATTTTAGTTAAATCATTTTCTAGTTCTTTACCTTCTGGCGGCAATGAGCTAGCACGAAGCCTAACTCTCGATGAAGCTTCATCGACTAAATCGATTGCTTTATCAGGAAGGAATCTGTCAAAGATATATCTATCAGATAAAGTAGCAGCAGCTTCAATTGCTTTATCAGTAATGATCAGCTTGTGGTGATCTTCATATTTTTGTCTAAGTCCTCTAAGAATATCGATTGTTTCTTCCACGGATGGGGAGTTGATTACAACCGGCTGAAATCTACGTTCAAGTGCAGCATCACGCTCGATATGTTTACGATACTCATCAAGAGTAGTAGTACCAATACATTGCAGCTCACCACGTGCTAGAGCAGGTTTGAGAATATTGGCAGCATCAATAGCTCCCTCTGCAGCACCTGCACCAATTAAAGTATGCAACTCGTCAATTACTAACATGATATTGCCAGCACTACGAATCTCATCCATGATTTTTTTCAGTCTTTCTTCAAACTCACCACGGTATTTAGTACCAGCGACTAATAAACCAAGGTCTAGCATAACTAACTTCTTGCCATCTAATAATTCAGGTATATCATCTGAAACTATACGCGAAGCGAGTCCTTCACTAACTGCTGTTTTACCAACACCAGGTTCACCAATTAAAACTGGATTGTTTTTAGTTCTTCTTCCAAGTATTTGAATAACTCTTTCAATTTCTTCTGCTCTTCCAATAACAGGATCAAGACGTCCTTCTTGAGCAGCGAGCGTAAGGTCAGTACCAAACTCATCAAGAGTTGGAGTTCTAGTTCTACCACCTTGCTGAGCGCTACCGGCTTTACCAGCACCACTAGAACCTACTCCTAGTAAGGATCCGCCTGTAGCACCACTTGTGTCAGCGCTAGAAGATTCACCAAGTAATCTAATAATATGTTGTCTAACTTTGGCAAGATCTACTCCCAAGTTATCAAGTACTCTTGCAGCAACTCCTTCGCCTTCACGAATCAAACCTAATAAAAGATGCTCAGTACCAATATAGTTGTGACCAAATTGTCTCGCTTCATCCCAACTCAATTCAAGAACTCTTTTGGCTCTTGGTGTGAAGGGGATCTCAACAGCGACAAATCCAGAACCTCGTCCAATAATTTTTTCTACTTCAACTCTAGCGTCTTTGAGATTAACTCCCATTGACTTGAGTGTCTTAGCAGCAACTCCAGTGCCTTCACCAATCAATCCCAGTAGTACTTGCTCAGTACCAACAAAATTGTGTCCCAAACGTCTAGCTTCTTCTTGAGCTAACATTATTACTTTTATGGCTTTCTCTGTAAATCTTTCAAACATTGTATTTTAGTTCCTTTCTATATTATTCACTTATTTAGCTCTACTGTATCAATTCATTAGGTCGAATTAATAAATATAAAGTACGCTGAAAACCCCTATTGATGAGTAATACACATTAGTGCGCTTTGTGCACTAGCCCATAGCGTCTTCGACGCCTGCATTGCATACGCCACTTCGTGAACTTATGCAACGAGTAAAGCGAGCACAAACAAAAAGGATTCAACTTTCATTGAATCCTTTTTAAGATATTAGGAAAATTCCACTCAAAATTTCGCTATTATTTAGATACGGCTGTTTTTGAGTTGTTCATTGTAACTCTCATTAATGACTCTAAGTCATGTTTTAGAGCATAAAGAACAGCTTGAGTTCTATCATTAACTTTCAGTTTAGTAAATACGTTATTGATATGGGTTTTAACTGTTGATTCAGAGATAAACAATTTTTGTGCAACGCTCTTATAGTTAAGACCTTCAGACAAGTACTTAAGTACTTCCGCTTCTCTTTCAGTAAGCAATTCAAGATTACCGAAATTAGCATTAGCATTTGTAAGTACTGATTGTTTCTCATTAACCAGATTTCTGATTGACTTGTTTATTGCAAAGTCAAGGAACAATTGAGCTGCTTCAGCAGATTCAATTGCAAAAGATAAGGTTCTGTCAGCTCTTTCGCTTAGTAGCCAAGCGCAAAGGTTAGCTGCTAGATACAAGTTCAAGATTATATCTTCTGGTATAGATTTTGAGATAAAAATGACTTTAGTATTAGGTGAAGCTTCAGCAATTTCGCTAAACATCTCATTCATTGTTTTACGACCAGGCAATTCGCTAGTAACAATAATAATTTGAGGTTTTCTAGCTTGTACTGCTTGTATTAAAGCTTCTTGATAGTCGACTCTATCAATTCTGTTGTATCCAGCCATATTCAATTCTTTAGTAATTTGAACGGTCGACTGAACTGGACTCAAGGCAATAACTGCCTCTCGGGTTTGGTTTTGTTGTGTTGTCATGAGTGGGGCTCCTGTTGGGGTTATGTGGAACTCTGGAAGATTTGTATTACCAAAGCTCACCCTACTGATATAGGCCCAAAAAGGGAAAGTCCCCTAGGGATAACCCCATAGATAGATGTAAAATTTCTTACTATCGGTATATATCGGCAAAAGTCAAGTAAACTTGAATTAAAATTTGTTAATATTTCATTTTTTCAAAGAAAATTGGAACAATTTAACTATGGCATAACAAACTTGTAATTTCCACGATGAAAATAAAATATAAAGTTTTGCTATGAATTTAACTTACTCGGCTGCAAGCAACCGAGTTTTTCAAGTTAAATTCATCATTTTCTTCGAAAATGACCGGCAAAACTTTGATCGTCATTCCGTTCAATCCTTCGTGAGCAAGCTCTCAAGTTTTCACTCCATTCGGAATAAATTAAAGCCATAGAGCAGGACTAAAGATATATCCGAGCCAAACGATGTAGTATCGACGATCTGCATTAAGCAGGGGAGCTTTTTTGTATTACGGATAGAGGATTCAGTACTGAAAATCTCATTGAAGCATATAAGTGATAGAATCACATAAAATGAAGAAACTCCCAACCACTCTACCATTTATCATCTTGATTCTATTTCTGTCATTATTTGCAATTAGCTTAATGGGACAAGAAAAACAACGCAATATTCTAAGCTATAGCGATTTCATTAAACGAGTATTACCATCAGACGGTAGTGCATCAACAGCATATAAGGTAGAACTAACCAATGGTGAGGATGTTGCCAAAATAGAGGACAAGAGCGGAGACGTTTACTACGCAAGAGTTCCAGCCAATCTTTTAGGTGCAAACCCAGAACTGGCAGATAAATTAGTTAAACAAGGTATACAAGTAGATGTAAAAGCTCAACAAGGAGATAGTATCTGGGCTGGGATTATTTCCAATCTCTTAGTACCACTTATACTTTTTGGTCTTTTGATGTTCATGTTACGCAATGCTGGCGGCGCTGGTGGACCGATGTCATTCGGCAAAAGTCGTGCCAAACTCATGACTCGCAACACCAATATCAGTTTTGATGATGTTGCTGGTATCGAAGAAAGTAAACAAGAACTTGAAGAGATCGTTGACTTTCTCAAAAATTCAGTGAAATATACATCACTGGGAGCCAAAATCCCCAAAGGAGTAATCCTAGTTGGACCTCCAGGTTGTGGTAAAACCCTCTTAGCCAAGGCTGTTGCCGGTGAAGCAGGTGTACCATTCTTTACAATCTCCGGTTCAGACTTTGTAGAAATGTTTGTTGGTGTTGGAGCAAGTAGAGTTAGAGATCTTTTTGAACAAGCCAAGAAAAATGCTCCTTGCATAATTTTCATTGACGAAATTGATGCAGTTGGAAGACAGCGTAGTGGTATGTCCGGTGGTGGTAATGATGAGCGTGAACAAACTCTAAACCAATTATTAGTTGAGATGGATGGCTTCCAGCCTAATAGTGGGATCATTGTTTTGGCTGCAACCAATAGACCAGACGTACTCGATAAAGCATTATTAAGACCAGGTCGCTTTGACCGCAAGGTCAGCATTGACACTCCTGATCTTAATGGACGTACAGATATTCTTAATGTGCACGTGCGCGGTAAGCCTCTCTCCCAGGACGTTGACACAGATACACTTGCCAAACGTACACCAGGATTTTCGGGTGCCGATTTAGCTAATCTCATTAACGAGGCGGCAATTCTTGCAGCAAGAGAGGAAGCGAAAGATATTTCAATGAGACATCTTGAAGAAGCTATCGACAAAGTTGCGATTGGACCAGAGAAAAAAAGTAAAATCATCAAACCCAAGGATCAGGTTTGCACTGCGATACATGAAACAGGTCACACCTTAACTAGCATCTACTATGAATCTAGTAATGAGTTTCACAAGGTGACTATCATCCCAAGAGGAATGGCACTTGGTTTAACTTGGTCAACTGAAGAAGAGTACAAAGTATCTCAGTCAGAAGATCAGCTCAAAACTGAAATGCGTGTACTACTCGCTGGCAGAGCAGCAGAAGAAATCATATTTGGCAAAGGTAATGTCACTAGCGGCGCATCCAATGACATGGAACGTTGTACTGCGATTGCTCGTGCCATGATTACCAGATTTGGCATGAACCAAAGTCTTGGTATTGTTGCTTACGGTGAAAAACATGGTAATCCATATCTTGAAGGAGAATACACCTCAAAGAACTACAGTGAAGCCTATGCCAATAAAATAGATCAAGAAGTACAAGTCTTAATCCAAGCACTCTACGAAGAGGTTAAAGCCAAGCTGATAGGACATAGAGAACAGTTACTTGCCGTCTCACAAATCCTCTTGCAAAAAGAAACTCTAAACAAAGAAGAAGTATTTGCTGTTCTTGAAGAAATCAAAAATGGCAAATTTGTCAAAATCCCTTTTGAGAATTTCATTGATCTAGCAAGCACCAGAACTCCAGAGAGAGTCAAGACCCTTATCAAAGAAGAATCTGACAAACGTAAATCAGAAAGAGAAAGACTTAGAGCGATTGACAAACAAAGAGAACAAAACTCTGAAGAAGGCGACCAACGCAAAGTTGGCTAGAATAAAGTCGTGAAGAATCTCAGTTGCCAAGAAATAAGAGAAACATGGATTAATTTCTTTACTAAGAAATGTGACCGTATACATCAGCATATCGCTTCAGGATCTTTAGTACCGGATAATCCAACCCTACTACTTAACGCTGCTGGCATGGTTCAGTTTGTACCGATCTTCGTGGGTACCAAACCTGCCCCCGAGCCGCCAAGAGCTGTCACAGTACAGAAATGTGCGCGTGTCGGCGGCAAAGACAGTGACCTAGAAAATATCGGGCGCACAACTAGACATCATAGTTTTTTTGAGATGCTTGGTAATTTCTCATTTGGGGATTATTTCAAAAACGAAGCAATCAAATGGGCTTGGCAATTCGTCAGAGAAGAACTTGAACTAGACGCTGATAAATTATATGTTTCTATCTTTGAAGGCGACGAGCAAAACCCAATGGACACTGAAGCCCAAGCAATTTGGCTAGAGATACTTGCACGAGACTTCCCTGATTTAGAGCAGCGTCAAAAACGTATTTGGAAGATGGGTCGCAAAGACAACTTTTGGGGGCCTCCAGGTACTACCGGTCCTTGCGGACCTTGTAGCGAAATATACTATGATCTTGGTGATCACATCAGTGACCCAGAAGACAGGTATCTTGAGATCTGGAACTTGGTTTTCATGGAATTTCTTAAAGACGAAGAAGGCAAATTCACTCCACTTGAAAATAAAAATATAGATACTGGCGCAGGACTAGAAAGAATCGCAACGATATTACAAGGAGTTAACAACTCTTTTGAAACCAATGAACTATTCAATGTAATGCAAAGCCTTGCCAAAGACCTTGGTCTAGAATATGGCAAAAATCCAGATCATGATCTTTATCTCAAGATCATCACTGATCACTTACGTTGTCTTTGTTTCTTGATAGCTGATGGTGTTAGACCAAGTAATATGGGACGCGGTTATGTCCTTAGAATGATCACAAGACGCGCTGCTAGGTTTGTTTATTTAATCCGTAACCAAACAGATGCTTTTCTTTATAAGCATTGTACTAGCGTAATTCAAAACTACTCACTAGCCTACCCTGAGCTGCAAGCAAACTCAGAAGCGATTGTTTCAGTTTGCCGCAAAGAAGAGGAGGCTTTTGCCAAGACTATTGTCAATGGACTTGCTTTGCTTGAGGAGAAACTCAAAGCGAGTGGCAAAATGGTAGACGGAGAATTTATTTTTGATCTTTATTCAACTTATGGCTTACCACTTGAATTAAGCAAAGACATTGTTGAAGAACAGGGACTCACTATTGACCTAGAAGCATACCAAAAATCCAAAGACGCTCACTCCAAAGCCTCTGGCACAGGCAATTTCAAGACATCCGTTGAATCGAATTCTTATGTCGCTGACTTAATCAAAAAACATGGTCCAACTAAATTCCTTGGTTACGACCAGCTTGAAGCCAAAGCCAAAGTGCTTGCAATCCATGGCAATGACATCGTGCTTGATCAAACTCCATTTTATGCTGAGTCTGGCGGGCAGGTGGCAGACTCTGGCACCATCCGTCATTGCGAGGCGAAGCCGAAGCAATCCAATGGACAAGTTAAAGCCACAGACGTCATTGCGAGCGTAGCGAAGCAATCCAGAGTAACCAAAGTAAAAAAAATCGAGGGCATATTCATTCATACTCTTGAAAGCACTGAAGACTTTAATATCGGCGATGAAGTCACAGCTCAAGTCAACAGTAAAAGCAGAAACCTTACTGGCTATCACCACACAACTTGTCATCTCTTGCAAGCCGCCCTGCGCCAAGTACTAGGAAACGACATTCAACAAATGGGCTCGCAAGTCGGACCAGAATATACTCGCTTTGACTTTAACCTTGATAGAGCCATGACTAAAGAAGAAATATTCAAGACAGAAAAGATAGTCAATGACTGGATTCAAGCCAAGCTACCAGTAGAAACTAAGGTCATGGATTTTGATGATGCAATTGCAGCAGGCGCCCTTAGTTTCTTTGAAGAGAAGTATGACGACCAGGTTAGGGTTTTGTTTATCAGAGACGATCAACAAACAGCATCTATTGAGTTATGCGGTGGCACTCACGTCTCTAACATCGGCGATATTAGAGAAGTAGTACTGGCTCAAGAGGGTTCAGTGGCTGCAGGCATTCGCCGTATTCGCATGCTCGCTCATGACTTAGCTGCCAAGCACCGAGAAGAAGAAAAACTCAAAGAAGCTGCGTTAGCCCAAGAGCAAGCTGCTCAAGAAAAAGCAAAAGCAGAGGCTAAGGCGCAGAAACTAGAACAAAACAACTTAGTACTTACAAAAACTGATGAGATTCTCAGCAAATCAAACAAAACGACAGAAGCTCAAATCATCATTGCCAATCTTGCAGATTATTTTCCTGGCGAAGAACTTGAAACCGATGCTGTCAAAACTCTAATAGAAGCCTTGCTCAGCAAGATAGAATCATCTGGTTCTCAAGCCTTTATTTTAGTAGCTGCAGCAAGCACTAGCAAAGTCACTTTTATGGCAGCAGCCTCTCAAGAACTAGTTAAAGACAAAAACTCTAGATATAATGCCTCTAATGCAGTCAAAACGGCAGCCCAAATCTGCGGTGGTGGTGGCGGTGGTAGACCCAATTTTGCCCAAGCAGGGGGGAAAGACCCTAGCAAAGTCCCTGAAGCCCTACAACTAATTCAAGAAGATACAAAATAAAAATTGCATAAATAGTAGAGGAATTGTATAATAAGTACAGATGAAGAACATATATCTTCAGCAGCACTTACAAAGAGGTAACCAGTAATACAAGTTACAAATAACAGCAACCACATAGGCGATAAATATGAGTCAGCATTTAAAATGAGTCGAACGCAGAACTCACTTTATGAAAATATACTACAGCAATTAGCAGTATATGTAGTTGAACCTTCCATGAGAGAAGGTATTAAGGATGGATTAAAAGAGGCTGTAAAAGAACTAAGAGACTTTCCATATAGATCATTCGCAGGACCTCACTCTTACGATGGTTTTTTTAATTCGTTGCAGGACAGCATAAATTATCTACTCAAACCAGAGACTGATATAGAGACTTCACTCACTGTTGCAAGATACTTATTGAATCAATTAGAAAATAAAGTAGTAGTACTTCCTGAATCGTCAATTCCTTGCAATTCAAGGGTAAAACCGCATCAAAACAAGAATCGCAGACCCAGCGATACTCACTTATTCGCTAAAAATAATTAGACCTTCCAATACCTGCATATTCTCAAGCGTACTAATATCACCAGTAACTTCTTTACCTTGAGCAATCTCTTTAAGTAATCTACGCATGATTTTACCTGAACGAGTTTTAGGAAGTGCTGAACAAATAACTATTCGTTCTGGTCTTGCTATTGCACCGATCTCTTTGACGACTTGATTTTTAAGTTCTTCTTCCAGATCGTCATTGCGAGTCGCCGAAGGCGGCGTGGCAATCTTGACATTAGAAGCTCTGGATTGCTTCGTTTCACTCGCAATGACGACAAAAGCAACAATAGCTTCACCCTTAATCTCATGAGGTATCGAAACTACAGCAGCTTCACTTACTAGCTCATGAGCAACAAGTGCTGACTCAATTTCGGCAGTTCCAAGACGATGACCAGATACATTGATCACATCATCTACTCTACCGCCAATTTTGATATAACCGTCCGCGTCTTTAGTTGCAGCATCACCAGCGAGATAAACGTCATTGCGAGGAGCGTCAGCGACGTGGCAATCCAGGCTAGATTGCTTTGCTTCGCTCGCAATGACGTGACTCCAGTAAGTATCTATATACCTTTGATCATCACCCCAAATAGTCCTTGCCATAGAAGGAATAGGACTTTTCAAATATAGAAGTCCTTCATTGCTGACATCAGCATCCACACCAGGCAAAGGCAAGCCTGCCACACCTGGTTTCATCTCATGAACTCCAGGTAGAGTTGTAATTGCAATGCCACCAGTCTCTGTCTGCCACCAAGTATCCACTATAGGGGAATATTGTTCGACGACTCGCCCTGGACAACGCGAGCCACCTATATTCTTATAAAACCACTCCCAAGCAGCAGGGTTAATTGGTTCTCCGACAGAGCCAAGTAAACGAAGTGAACTTAGGTCGTGCTTCTCGACATGCTCCAAACCCCATTGCATAAACGCCCTCACCGCAGTCGGTGCCGTATAAAAAATACTAATCTTGTATTTCTCTATCATTGACCAAAAACGAGATTTATCTGGGTAGTCTGGAGCGCCTTCGTAGATGAAGACGGAGGCGCCGTTAGAAAGCGGCCCATATGCTACATAGCTATGTCCCGTCACCCACCCCACGTCCGCTGTGCACCAGTATAAATCCCCAACTGCTGCGTTACGCTCATGATTTACAGTCATCATTGGCGGCTCAGCCAACTCAGCCTGTAAATCATTCGCAAGCCTTGCATTTGGAGAATTTCTACTGGCGCACAGAGTATCCACAGTTGAATCACAGTCTTGAGTTTTCAAATCGAATACCCAGTTACTGGTTAAATGCGTCCAAAGAATATATCCCGCCGTCGTATGCACTATCCCCTTAGGCTTGCCTGTAGAGCCGCTTGTATACAAAACAAAGCTCATGTCTTCAGCCTCCAATTGTTCTGGCTCACAATTCGCTTCAAAACTACTTAGATCCCAAGTAACCAAATTCGCAATTGATTTCTGCAATTCCAAATCGTCATAGCTAGAATCAACTTGTTTAATCCGATCAAAACAAACTACTCTTGAAACAAAACTCAAGCCATCGACAGCTTCTTTAACTGTCTCTAACAGCGGCACCACTTTGCCTCGACGAAACGATCCATCCGCAGTGATCACATACTTAGATTTAAGATCCTCAATTCTATCGCGCAATGCTTGTGCAGAGAAACCTCCAAACACTACACTATGAACAGCACCAATTCTCAAACAAGCATGCATCGCAATTATTGCTTCTGGGCACATTGGCATATAGAGAGTGACTGTATCGCCCTTCTTAACACCAATACTCTTAAGCAAATTAGCTGCCTTGCAAACTTGATCATGCAGCTCTTGATAAGTCAGGGTCTTAGTATCACCAGGCTCACCTTCAAAAACAATTGCAGCTTTGTTGGCTTGAGTTTTTAGATGCCTGTCGATACAGTTGTATGAGATATTGATCTTGCCATCTTCAAACCAAGTAAAGAAGGGCTCTTCTTTCTTCAACATTGCCACCGTCGGTTCTTTAAACCAATCCAAATTCTCTTTAGCTAAATCCAACCAAAAAGCATCAGGATCAGTTTTGAATTTAGACATCAAAGCCTGATAATCAGCATCCTTGATATTAGCTTGTGCTTTAAATTCTTCACTGGGGCTGTAGGATTGCTGCATGCAACAATGATAGCATCGCTTCAAATAATTCATAGATATCTTGAGTCGCCAACACTAGATTTTCGTAAAAGCTCAATAATTTAAGGACAAGGTACTTCTCTGTGAATGAACATAGACGGAGCATGAACAAAACGAATTTTCCAAAAAGCAGCCTCGCAAAGTCAGCAGCTTCTTCGAAGCTGAACTGTACTCACTTTGCTACAGAACCTTTTTGGAGAAATTGTTTTGTCCACGTTCCTTAATTCATCTAGTAATGGAGCTTTTAGAGATTTACTTAGTAATATCAAAAGCAAAAAGTCTAAAAGGATTTTGAGCTAAGATTTGCGAAAGAGGTTTGAGTTCAAGTAATGAGCAGCGATAGTCTGCGAAGAACTTGACACGTGATAGCGAGCTGAGCAAATTCTTAGTCAAAATTCGTAGACTTTTTGCTTGGAGCTAAATACGCATAATTCGCTTACAAATCAAAGGATTCAAAATATCTATGAATTATATAGAGTCAATGATTAAAGCTCAAGTAAGGCTTTTGGAATATAGTTCAACAAATCAGATGCCATCACTGAATACTCAGTAAGTTCTTTAGATGCCTTCTCACCAGCCTTGGCATGAACATAGCTAGCCAAAATAGCAGCCTGTGTCAAAGGACTAATTTCAAAAACAGTAAAAAAGAATCTAATCTCTGGATATTTTTTATACAAAGTATAAAGCTGGGCAGCGAAGCCCAAAGTAAGTCCAGTCAAAACGTCACCAGTACCAGCACTAGCAAGTCCAGAATTACCAAAAGGAACCAAGAACACTTTGCCTCCTGGGTCAGCGATGATAGTCGGCGCCCCTTTGTGCAAAATACTAATTTGATATTCCTGAGCCTTGGCTCTCAAATCTTCAATCAAGTCAATTGGAGTCAATGCTTTATCAAACTTGCCAAAGAGACGAGTGTACTCTCCAGCATGAGGCGTAATCAATAAATCAGACTTATGTTTTTTGAGTAGTTTAGTATCCAAGCTATTAATCGCATCAGCATCTAATATCATCGGCGCATCATAGGACTCAATCAAACTAGCTATTTGATCTTTATAAGCCAAAGATAGTCCAGGACCAAGTCCCAAAACCGCCGGCTCTTTAATGCACGCTTGTTTCAGCAGATCATCAACGATGTCTTCGCTGATAGCTTCAAGTAAATTACTGGCAACTATTTTTCGCGATTGAGTATCTGTTAATAGTTTCAATAAACCAAGCCCTGATTTATAAGCTGCAGTTCCAGCAAGACTGGCTGCTCCTTCCATTCCAGGCGAGCCAGCAATCAAAGTAGCAAAACCATGATCGTATTTTGAGCCCGTGGCAATGCGAGGCGGCAAGAGTTGTTTGACTGCATTTGCAAAATATATTTTTGATTTAAATTCCTGTTCAAAGATCTCTATTGGATATGAAAGATTTTGTACAATAGTAAGTCCATAATTCGCTCTTGCCGGAAAGAAGAAACTACCTAGCTTGGGATAGCCCATAGTGAGCGTAGTATGAGCCCTTACTCCACTGCCATTGATTTCACCAGTATCAGGATCAGAGCCAGACGGCAAGTCTACAGCGATAGTAACGACACTCGCATAATATTCATTAATAATACGGATCAGGCTAGCAGCAGGCTCCATGGGCTTGCCATTAGCGCCAATACCAAGAAGTGCATCAACAAAAAAATGCTTATTGTATTTAGATGATATTTTGCCAAAATGTTTTTGTACTAATTCAATATCTTCAATACCTTCAATAAAATCTAGATATTGATTTTTTTTATTGCTTCTTTCAAGCTCAAGGTAAGCATGTCTTGCTTCATTCTTTAGTTCACTAACAGAGCCTAGGATAAAACATTTAACCGGATAACCTTCTTCAGCAAGGTAAGCAGCAAGCAAGATTCCATCACCACCATTATTACCCTTACCAGCAAAAACTGTAACAAATGCTTCTTGTCCCTTTTTTTGACATTCCATGTAACGATTAATCACAAGATCAAAAAGTCCACGAGCAGCTCTTTGCATATATTCAAAACCAAGTCCATCATGTGAGCTGGCAACCGCTTTGTCTATATTTGCCATTTCGGCTCTAGTGAGGACAGGGATCATAGTTCAATTGTAACTGGTTTTTAGCTAGTCTTCACCGTAAGGCGGAGCTAGTTTACTATTAAAGCTTAGGAATAATGACCTAAGACCAACTAAACTCTTATACTGCATAATCAGACAAAATTGGCTTAAGACTTGGTCCCTGTAATTTAGTCAATGCCTGGCATTCAGTTTGCCTGACCGTTTCCTTACTCATTTTAAGTAATTTACTAATAGCATCCAAAGTCCACTTGTCATCAGTTTCAATACCAAATCTCAATTTAATTACAGCCTGTTCTCGATTAGTTAAATATGAAATTGCTTTCTCTAAATCACCAGCCAACATGTGATCTTCACAATTGGGTTCTGGCATAGAATTTAGATTAGGATCTGCAATCAACTCATCAAGCTTCATATCATCATCAGATCCATAATTCATACTAGTTTCAAGCGACAAAGTTTTATCAGCAAGTACCATCATTAGTTTTACTTTTTCGATAGGTAATGAAACAGCTTCAGCAAGCTCATCATCAGTTGGTTTGCGTCTGAGTTTAGTTTGCAACTGCATATTAGTTTTTCTGATCTTTCGCATCAAATCTAATTTATGCACAGGGATTCTAATTGATCTAGCTTTATTGGAAATAGCTCTGGTAATCGCTTGTCTAATCCACCAAGTAGCATATGTAGAAAATCTATAACCACGACTTGCATCAAATCTATCGACTGCTTTAATCAAGCCAATATTGCCTTCTTGGATCAGATCCAAAATAGACATTCCATGGTTTTGGTATTTCTTGGCAATAGAGATAACTAATCTCAAATTATGCCGTACCATCTTATCTTTAGACCGCTGGCATCCTTGTTTAATCAAAGTTCCAAGTTCTTGTTCTTGA
Organism: Candidatus Melainabacteria bacterium; assembly: GCA_018695135.1. Taxonomy (GTDB): domain Bacteria; phylum Cyanobacteriota; class Vampirovibrionia; order LMEP-6097; family LMEP-6097; genus JABHOV01. The sequence goes on from JABHOV010000052.1 coordinate 27,885, forward strand.
CATGCTGTAAGCAAGGACCAATGTGCAATTGAATGTAAATACGGGCTAATCTCTGTTTCAAATTTCGTTGTTGTCATTATATTTTCTATGCCCAGATAAAGCCCCCCAGATTACAAAGACAAAATTAATTTAGATTTAGTCGGGAACCCGCAACTCGCCAAATATTGTGGAAACTTTAGAATAACTGAATTTATTAACACCTGAGCGAACAGTCGTTTTATAATGTTTTGGTACTTAGTAGATTTATCATAAAATACAAAAGTACAAACCAGCGCTCCTGTAGCTCAGTTGGTTAGAGCAGTCGACTCATAATCGATTGGTCAAGTGTTCAAGTCACTTCGGGAGCACCATTAAAAAATAGGTACCTGCTGAAGTAGGTACCTATTTTTTTTGTTTCATGAGTGACTTGAACACTTGCTATAATCCTTTAAAACAAGATGCTAAACCAAGCCCTCAACTCAAGAAGCAAAAAAGATCAAGATCTTTTTGATAGCATAAGCAAACAGTATTTCAAGAAAGATTTAAACAAAGCATCAAGAATAGCTCGCAAACATAGACTCATTCAAACCCTAGGCAAGAACAATAAAAAACTAAGAGTATTAGAGCTCGGCTGCGGAGCTGGTTTTGGAGCCGAGTATCTTCAAGGCTACTATAGTCACTATACAGGAGTGGACTATTCTACTCAATTCATTAATCTTGCCAAACAAAGAAGCCAAGATCCCCAAGTCACTTGGATCTGTTCAGATTTTCTAGAACTCGATACTGATAATCAATATGATCTCATTTTTATGATTGGAGTTTTGCATCATATGGAAGATATCAACGCTGCACTTAGAAAATGCTTTAAACTTTTAGCGCCAGGTGGCATTTTAATAGTTAATGAACCACAGCCAAATAATTTCTTGATTCACAACATGAGGAAATTGAGAAAAAAACTCGATAGTCACTACTCTTCAGACCAAGAAGAACTTGAATCCCAGTTTATAACAGATAAATTCAAAGAAGTTGGTCTATGTGAAATCACAACTAGCCCGCAAGGCATCTTCTCAACTCCTTTTGCAGAGATTAGTTTCAAGCCCGAGTCTTTCTTTGCAGCCTTGGTTCAACAGTTCTGCAACTGGGATAAATATTTGGAAAAACATTACCCTAAGATACTAAGTAATTGGACTTGGAATTGTATAGTATCTGGACAAAAAGCTAATTAGTGCTTCAGGCTGCCCTTAAGCCAAATACACTGAAGTGAACCAGGTCCAACTGATTGATAATGCTTTTGCAGGTAAGATTTTTTCTTATTGTTTAGTGGATCATAAACTTTATCCAGAAAAACGATTATGGCTGGCTCAGTTCCTTCCTTTACGACAAAAGGGTCTCTGCCTGTAACTCTACTAATATCAGAATTTTCAAACCAAAAATAATCTATGTCTTTATTAAAAACATATGCAGGGCAAGCTCTATGATATGTTGCTATTTTTGCTTCCCTACTAAAATTTTGCAATGCAAAATCAAGAGTATTTTTCTGACTCAAATACTTAAGATCTGGAGCAGACTTGACTTTTTTAATATTATTAGTAAATATCGCTAGTCCAAGAAGCAACAAAATCACTAGCTTTTTCTGACTCATTTTCCTCTTAATTAAATAGTTATTCACACCATTAGCAGTAAAGATAGACATGAAGGGTAAAAATATAATACAGTAATAAGGGAAAAAGCCCTTGAAGCAACCATAGATTGGCAATAACGTGCAAAGCAGCAATAGTCTAGTTTGGCTTGACTTCAACTGCATCGAAAATACTCCCAAGAGAGTGAAAGAACATAGTAAAAAATCTTTCAGGAAATTCAAGCTCGTTAATTGCATCCCAATATAGGCATAAGACCGGTTACCAGCAAGAGAGAAGTTAAAGATAGTAGTGTAATAAAGGAAGTCATTCAATGCTCCTTGAGAATAAAAATAAATACCAAATACTAGATAAACTAATGATACACCAATCGCAATAAATAGACCGATTTGCAATGACCTAGCTTCTCTCTTTTGATAGTATTCGGAGAGAAGAAAAAGAAATATAGCAAGCAACAATATTATAGATTTAAAGTTACAACAAAGCATTAAACCAAAAAGACATCCACTAAGTACAAAAACCCACACTTTTGTAGTTTTTTGGTTTATCACAAAAAGATAGAACCCCAACAAAGCAAATACTGACTGTAAAAGATCAGGTCTAATCTCAATAGAAGTCGCCTGAATTATATGCCACATCGTAAAGACCATAGTAGTTAGTAAAGCCGAGCTGATTGTCTTCAATAAAAATTTTGCAATCAAAAAAACTAAAATAAATATCAAGAGACTTGTAAAAAAAGAAGAGTGTCTAAAAATAATTAAAGTATCAAAACTAGCTGGCTCATTAATCTTAGTCAAGATGAAGCTATTTAACAGTGTATAAATTGGTCCATGATGATCAAAGAAATCTCTATAAATCATGAGTCCATTAAATTGATTCCATGCATTATGAACATGTTGAAACTCATCTTCACTAAAAGGCTTTAGGTATATGTTTTGATATATAGCAAAAATATTATTTAGAAGAATTAATATTGGTGAAATAATCCAAAGATTCTTGCTATCTTTTACCACCAAGCCTCCCAAGCATCATCAATAGAATTTGATAGCAAACTATAAATGGATATGCAAGATTGATAAACGAGTCACCATGTCTTCTCTTTCTAAAGGTAATAGGGGTTTGAAGAAATCTCATCTTCTTATGACTAGCATCCAATAAAAGTTGTTGAGTGTAATTATAATCACCGTTAAAGTTGAAGCATGATAAATATTGTCTATTAAGTCCAAACAAACCTGGCTGACCATCTTTTACATTCCAACCAGTAATAATGCTCATTAATTTATTGAATACTTTATTGCCAATCAATCTAATCAAAGGCATTTTGTATTCTATTCCTTGAAACCTATTGCCATAAACCAAATCTGCTTGATCAGTTTCTAGTAACTTCATTAGCTTAAGCATGTCTTTTGCTTCATGTTGAAGATCTGCATCTATTTTAATCACAAAATCAGCGCCTTTTATTTTTGCATAATTCAATCCAGCTCTAACAGCAGCTCCTAGCCCTTTATTGCTAGTATGTGTAATTATTTTATCAACCTCTATATTTTCTAATGTTAGTCCAGTTCTGTCAGTCGATCCATCATTAATAATTATGATTCTTGTCTTGTATTCATTTTCTAAACTACTAAGCGTTTCTATAATTTCCGAGATAGCTATAGCGATACTAGCTTCTTCATTAAACACAGGTATGAGAACAAATAGGCTAGGGGCCAAGCCTCCGCAATTCTGTTTCTTTAATACTTCATTTGCTGACATTGTCTAATATACCTATTTGATAAGTATTAAGATCTTAGCAAGTTATAATTTTTGCATCTATACTGAGCAGAAGTGTCAGAATATGGCTTATCCTGAGTCATATTATCTGTAATGCATAGGATTATAGTTATTTGTAATTTCAAAAATGGTTGCAATCAGTCTCATAGTACAATCAATAAAGTTTTCAAGATGCATAAAGATATAAAACTAATAAAAGAATATATATCACGTAAATCAACCTACGCAATAATACCCATCACTTGGAATGAAGGCGAAAAAATAGCAAAGCAAATTGATAGAATGCAATCAATAATTGATTATGCAGATATCATCATTGCCGACAACGCTAGTGATGATGGGTCACTAGCAGATGAGTTTCTACAATCCAAAAATATAAGAGCCAAAGTCATCAGCTCAGCAAGGGGCTATGGCAACGCCCTTAGACCGGCAATCTCTTACGCCTTAGACCAGGGCTATGAGGGCATTATTACTATAGATGGTAATAACAAAGATGGACCAGAAGCTCTTATCGAAATGACCGAATATTTAAAACAAGGCTATGGATTTATCCAAGCCTCACGTTTCATGAAAGATGGGACCCAAAAAAATATGCCACTTGATCGTTTGCTAGCAGTAAAGCTGTTCATGATTCCTCTATTTACAATTGCCAGTGGTTTTGCTTACACCGATCCATCCAATGGTTTCAAGGCCTATAGTCGTGAGTTTTTATTAGATACTCGAGTTTCACCACTGCGAGAGATTTTTCATGATTATCGGTTTCAATATTTTGCCAGCACGCAAGCTCCGCGCCTGGGCTATAAAGTCATCGAAGTCCCAGCTTCTAGAGTCTATCCAGACCAAGGTAAAACACCAACCAAAATCAGGGGTATTTGGGCACGCTTAACAATAATGTGGCAAATGCTAGAGGCTGCGCTAGGGCGCTATAATGTATAAGTGCCTGGTAAACAAAAAATATTTCTGGTAAGTGGCGTAAGTTCAGGCATGGGTAAGGCATTTGCGAAGTTCATCCAAGCCAAAGGACATAATCTAATAGCACTAGTTCGCAACAAAACCTCTCTAGTAAATTTCAATTGCGAGCAGATAATTGAATTGGATTATGCTTATCCTGATAGAGTTGAAGCTGCATTCCATAACTTCAAAACCAAGATCGATTGCTTTGTCAATTTTGCTGCAATTCTACCTGGTAAGTCATACGATGAATACGATGACAAAAGCCTTGCAGAGTTAATGAATATAAATGTCATTAGTCCAAGCTTGATAATCAAATCCATCGTTCCTCATATCAAAGAGAATGGTTCTATAATACTCTTAGGTTCTGTCTCTGCCCAGAAAGGTAGTTATGATGATGCTTACGCCGCAAGCAAAGGAGCTATTCATAGCTTAGTCAAATCATTGGCTTTAAAACTCGCGCCTCAAATTCGCGTAGTGGGGCTTGCACCAGCTTTATGCAACAATACGAGAATGACACAAGAGCTAGTTCCAGGTCGTTACCAGCGTAATCTAGAGACAATTCCACTAAAGCAAGCTGCAGAAGTCGAAGATATAGCCCAGATTGCATATTTCCTAAGCTCTGACAGTTCCAAATTCATAACTGGTTCTATGCTTGATGTCAATGGAGGGCAATATTTGAGATGATCTATGATGTTGCAATTATTGGCGCCGGTATTTTTGGAATAGAGCTAGGACTTCTACTTGCTAGAAAAAACCTTAAAGTAATTATTCTAGAAAAAGAAAATAATATTTGCATGAGAGCATCTGCAAATAATCAAGCAAGAGTGCACAATGGCTACCACTATCCACGTTCTCGCGAGACATTAGTTGCTTCACACCGTCACTACAACAGGTTCCTAAGGGAATTTCATGATTGCATCAATTCAGATTTCACCAACTTGTACGTTTTAGCAAAAGACTCTCAAGTAAGCTCTGAAAATTTCAAGGCTCTCTGTGATCATCACGGACTTTATTGTAAAGAAGTTAATAGCCTCTATAAAGAATATTTCAATTTTGATTTAATTGACGATGTTTACTTAAGCCAGGAACTTGTTTTTGACATCAATAAAATCAGAAACAAACTTTTAGAGCAGCTAATGGAAGCGGGTATTGAGCTACGCTTAAACACCAGGATAGAAGACCTAGACATTGCTCCAATTATCAAATTATCTTCTGCAAATGAAAGCTTTACATGTAAACAGGTTTTCAATGTGACCTATGCCAGCATAAATAACTTACTCAAGAAACAGGACTTCGAAATTTTCCGTTTGAAATATGAGCTTGCTGAGATTTGCTTAGTTGATGTGCCAAAAGAACTGCAACAACTGGGAGTCACAATTATGGATGGACCATTCTCTTCGATTCTTCCTTTCCCTACAACAAAGCAGCACTCGCTAAGTCATGTCAAATACAGTTCTCACATAAAATGCTACGCCAAAGATGGTCTACCTCCATCTTATGAAATGATTCCCGAAAAACTCAGCAGCAATTTTGATTTAATGAAAAATGATATTGCTCGTTTCATTCCAGCCTTAAGCAAAATGCAATACCAAGAATCATTCTATGAAACCAAAGCTCTTCTTGAAGCGCACGAAATTGATGATGGCAGACCGATATTAATAAAACAACATTGCGATAATTTCAGCTCCATCCTAGGATCCAAAATGGATAATATTTACGATCTCGAGCTTCAATTAGACAATGTTTTAGATTGCCAAATGCACTGAAAGGGTTCAGGTCCTATTCGTTGATAGTGCTTTTGGAAATAAGCATGCCTGTCTCGAGTCCGCTCATCATCAAAGACCGGCATAAAAGCAACTATTGGTCGTTCAGTGAGTTCTAACTTATCAAACTCTTGAAGATCAAAAGGGTCTTTCCCTGATACTCTAGCAATGTCATAGCTTTCAAACCAAAAATAATCAATATCATTATTAAAAATATAGGCGGGGCAAACCCGGCGATATGCAGCAATTGCCTGATCTCTACTGAAATGCTCTACGGCAAACTCAAGTGTCTTTTTCTGACCCAGATATCTCCGGCTCTCAACAAGTCTCGTTTTCCTTATATTGTTAGTCACCAAAGCCAATCCAATCAAAAATAGAATCACTAAGCGTTTTCCATTAAACTCTTTTTCAATCAGATAGTGATTAAGTCCTTGAGCTGCGTAGATAGAAATAAATGGCAAGAAAATAATGCAGTAATGAGGAAAAAGCCCATTGAAACAGCCGTAAAGTGACAATAAGCTACAAACTATCATTAGCCTTTGAGACTTCAACTTCAATCCAAGTGAAAACATCCCCAAGATAGCAGAGAGACAAAGCATAAAATCTTTTGCAAAATGGATGGCCGTATAGCGTAGTCCCAAATTCCCATAAGACCAATGGTTTGAAAAAAGAAAATTGAATATAGTATTGTAATATAGAAAATCTTTCAAAGCCCCTTGAGAATAGAAATACATGGCAAATAATCCATAAACAAACAATACTCCAAGTCCAAGGTATAGCCCGCTCTTTAATATCCGAGCTTCACGCTGCATGTAATATTCATATAGAAAAAAGAGAGCGAGTGCTACTAGCAATATTATAGATTTAAAATTGCAAGAAATCATCAGACCAAAGCAGCAGCCACTAAGCATCAAACGTAGAACTTGCTTAGAATTCAAATTCCGAATGAGAATATAGAAGCCTAGTAAAGCAAACACCGTCTGTAGAAGATCGGGTCTAATCTCAACTGCAACAGATTGGCTAATATGCCACATAGTAAACACCGTTGTGCTCAAGAGGGCTAAACTTCGCTTCTTTAAAAAAACTTTCGCAATTAAAAAAATCAAACAGAGAATTAACAAAGTAGAAAAAAAAGAGTAATGCCTAAAAATAATCAAAGTCTCAAAGCTTGCTGGGCTATCAAATTTGCTCAATAAGAAGCTATTGAATAAAGTGTAGAGAGGTCCATGATGTTCAAAGAAATCTCGATAAACCAACAAGCCATTGAAGTGATTCCATGCGTTATGCACATGCTGCAAACTATCTTGGTGAAAAGCCTTAGTGTATATGCTTAAATATATAGCAATAATATTATTGAGAAGAATTAATCCAGGCACAATAGTCCAAAGCTTCTTGTTGTTTTTCATCAGAAGGTCTCCCATGCGGCATCTGCTATTTTCATAATATTGATTGAGTTTTGCATGAATATCATATTGTCAAAAGTCTTCTTTGACAATAATACTACTTAATTTACAGATTCATAGACTTGCTATCTATGTTAAAATCACTTTTGGTTATCAAAGAAAAGAGCTTTATAACAAACAAAAACGATGTTTAAGAAAATTGAATTATGGATAGTTGCTCTTCTACTTGTTCTTTTTTCAATGATCTTAATTAGCTATGCTGCTTTTTTACAACTGACGCTAACAAAAGCCCCAAGCCAATATTCGAAGCTAGAGCAAGCTGCTCTATTTATTGCAGATATCCCAAGCAACTTCAGGAAAATAATTGGCGCAAGTGCAGGCAATCCTTTGATACTTAGGACCCAAGTAAACCAGCTCAATAACTACAAGAAGGGCTACTTGCTGGTATCTGCTTTTAGTAAAAAGCACGGGACCAATATTGTCTATCTCTATGACCTGAAACGTGAAGCAAGAATTCATCAATGGCTGCCACCTATCAAACAAATCCAAGCCCAAATCAAAAACAATAAATCTGCAAGGATGGAAGCCGTCAATTTCAGAACCCTGCATCCACTCGTGAGCAAGGATGGAACGATTGTCTTTAGCAATGGCAGAGGTCCATTGGTCAAGCTTGATGTTTGCAGTAATCTAGAATGGGTAAGTGATAGATATTTTCATCATTCAATCGAACTCAACTCTAGAGGCAACCTTATTGTGCCGATTGTCACAGAATCTAAACAAAACTATTTTACAGAACTTGCAGGACCGGACGCCAATCCCGGTAATTTTCAAGATGATGCTTTTGCGGAAGTTTCAATGGAGAATGGCAAGGTCCTAAGTGAAACATCAATAACGAAGATTTTAATAGAAAATAAATATCACAACTTAGTTCTTCAATCACTGTCTGTGACTGATGATTTAATTCATTTAAATGATGCTGAGCCTATCAATTTCACTGATGGTTTTGTTCGGGAAGGAGACATAATGCTAAGCATGAGAAATACTTCTTCAGTGGCCTTATATCGTCCAAGCATGAGCAAGATAGTCTGGCTAAAACAGGGTCCTTGGAGACAGCAACATGATATTGATTACCAGGGGAATGGAGTCTTTACTATTTTTGGCAATGACAGTTACCAAAACCGTTCGCTAAGAGGCTACTCTATAATTTATTCTTATGACATGAAGGCTGCTAGTGCAACTGAATTCTTAGCTTTAAAAGAACCTGCAATTTTTGCAGGAACTGAGGGTTTGCATCAAATCATCTCGGCAAATAGAATCTTCATAGAGGAAACTAACAAAGGCATAATCCATATCATGGACAGAGAAGGGCAAGACCAGTTAAGATATATAAGTAAGTTCAATAATTCATATCATAGTGGACTACATTGGTCTAGATTTATCAATGACGAAGATTTGATTTCAAGTGTCAAAGAAGCGAAGGCAAATTCATGTCCAAATTAAAAATCCTAACAGTAATCATTTGCAGCATAGCGGCCCTCCCGGTTCAGGCTTATATCGGTCCTGGTATGGGCGGAGGGCTTATTACAGCAACAATAGGCGTCGTTGTCGCAATCTTGTCTTCTTTGTTAGGAATTATATACTTCCCCATCAAAAGGTTTTTTGAAAACAGAAAACGCAAGAACCAAACCAACAAAGCTAATGCAAAACTATAGCTCTATACAAAAATTCTTGCATCAAATAGTCTTAGGCAATTCTTTCTTGGCTAGATCTTTATTTGAGATGGAGAAATCTTTATTTCATAAAAAAGATGAGATCATAAGCAATGCTGAACATGTTTTCATCACAGGTTTACCAAGATCAGGAACTACTATACTGCTCAAAGCTCTTTATGAGACAGGAGATTTTGCTTCATCAACTTATGCAGATATGCCATTTGTCTTAGCGCCAAATTTATTCAAGCAATTTTCAAGCAAATCAAACTTACAAACTAAAGAGAGAGCTCAACAAGATGGCATAGAGCTTGATTTAACTTCCCCAGAAGCTTTTGATGAGGTTTTCTTCAAGGCTTTCACACAAGATGAGTCTCACGAGGAGCTACAAGCTTTTGTCTCACTCATCTTGAAGAAATATCAAAAAAAAAGATATTTAAGCAAAAACAATCTAAATTATCAACGTATTGAATTAATCAGCTCAGTTTTCCCTAATGCAAGATTCTTAATTCCATTTAGAGAGCCATTGCAACATGCTTATTCATTACTAAAGCAACATCAGCATTTTTACAAATTACAAAAGCAAGATAGTTTTGTTTTGGAATATATGAATTTACTCGGACATCATGAGTTTGGATTAAACCATATAGCTTGGAACCCAGCCCAGCAATACACAGATCCTTTTAGTCTTAGTTACTGGCTAGAACAATGGTGTATGTTCTATCAAAACATTCTCAAAGACAAGTCAAAACAATCAAGCCTCGTTTCTTATTCAAGGCTATGTGAAAGCCAAGAATATAGACAAGCCTTGGTCACAGAACTAAAACTAACAGAGTTGACAACCGTCTTCAAGCTTGCACAAGCAGATATTCAAGAAGACTATGACAGAGATCTGTATGATAAGTCTAACGAGATTTATCAAATCCTCAATTTGAGTAGTACGTGTAAAAGTTTAGGTGACCTAAGTCCCTACAAAGTACAATCATGAAAATATCGCTCACCCACTCTCTGTTACTGCATCAGTTTTTTCGAGTAATCACAGTCTGAAGCGCTATGTGAGGATCGATGACTGTAAACAGTCCTCACAAATATTTTCAGATTGCACTTTGTAGGGACTTAGGTCACCTAAACTTTTACACACAACTTACAACACGCCAATGTAATATACTAATACTATGTCCCAATGGTCAATCCATTCCAAAAACAAAATCGGTCCAGAGCTACTAGAATTAGCGAAGGGAGATAGTTTAATTGCACGTATTTTACTCAATCGTGGAGTCAATACTATTGAAGCTGCTCGTTACTACCTTGACACCAAAAACATCCAAGCTTCTAGCCCACTTGAAATACCAGAAATGGATGTCGCTTATACCAGAATCAACAAAGCAATAGAACAGAAAGAAAGAATCTTGATCTACGGAGACTATGATGTTGATGGCACCAGCTCAGTGGCGCTACTTTATAGAGCATTTGCAATGATTGGAGTTCATGTCGATTACTATATTCCTGACCGTCACTCCGAGGGTTACGGCATCAACAAAGAAGCTATCAAAAAAATCAAAGAAGAACATCAAGCGGCGCTAATGATCTCCTGTGATTGTGGCATTAGTAATTATGATGAAGTAGAATATGGACAAAGTATTGGTTTGGATATTATAGTCACTGACCATCATTCAATACCAGACAACCCACCTCCAGGGATTGCCAACTGCAACCCAAAGACCTTGCCTGAAGAGCATCCCTTGCATTTTTTGCCAGGAGTAGGAGTTGCCTACAAACTAGCCGAACTCATCTTAAGTCATCATTTAAATAAAGAGATGGCAGTAACTTACACCCAATCACTTCTTGACCTTGTAGCACTCGGCATGATTGCTGATCTGGCACCATTACGCGCAGAAAATAGATACCTGACAGTGCTTGGCTTAGAGGTATTAGCCAAAACCAAAAAACCAGGTTTGCAAGAGCTACTCAAAATCAGTAGCAGAGGAGCTGACACAGAATCAATTGGTTTTGGGCTGGCACCAAGAATTAATGCAGCAGGTAGATTAGCTGACGCCACTAGAGCGGTCAGACTCATGATTACAGAAGACAGAGATGAAGCGATTGAGCTTTGCCGTGACCTTGATGATGAAAATAAAAACAGACAAGAACTTTGTAATGAGATTCAAGAAGATGCCCTCAGTATCATTGATCAAGATAGAGCGATGCTTGAGGATAATGTAATCGTACTAGCCAAAGAGGGTTGGCATCACGGAGTAATTGGCATTGTAGCTAGTCGCATGCTCGACAAGTTCCACTTGCCAGTTTTTATTATGGCGCTTGATGGTGACAAAGCCAGAGGTTCAGTACGTTGCATAGCTATTGATGATTTAGATATTTATCAAGAGATGAAAGCTATTCAAAAAAAGCATAATTTATTCCTTGGCTATGGCGGGCACAAAATGGCAGCTGGATTTAGTGTCAAAGCTCAAGACACTAATGAACTTTGCCTTGCCATTAGAGATCACTTCAGACTCAAGCTCGATGGACGCAACCTTGAAAAACAAATCAAGATTGATACAGCCCTCAGGCTCAAAGAACTCAGCAGCTCACTAATCACTCGCCTTGAGAAGCTAGCACCTTATGGTATGGAGCATAGGCAGGCATTGTTTATCTCTGGTCCACTCAAAATTGAAGCGACAAGAATGCTCGGCAAAGATGGCAAGCATATCAAGTTGTTTTTGTCTGAAGGAGATAGTCGCAAAAAATATGAAGCAGTACTCTGGAATAGAGCAGAAGAACTAAGCCAAGAATTTCAAGCTGGCTCAGCGATCACCATTGCATATACACCGCGCATAAATGAATTCATGGGCGACAAAATAATGCAACTAGATATCAAAGACTGGAAACATCCAAGTGATGTTGCTGATGAATTTTTTGAGAGATTTAAGGACACGCTGAAAAACGAAGTTTTTCTAGTCGGGTCCATGAAAAAAGGTTCTAACATGGCGGAGCATGGCCCAGATAAGGGTTGAGACTTTGCATTTTCCAGTGCATCCTTAGCATGCTACAATCTTCTGCGTTATGACTAAATATTCAATCGTATTTCCAGGACAAGGCGCTCAATCAATAGGCATGGGGCAAGAAAGCTACCAAGCCAATGCACAAATCCAAGAGATCTACTCTAAGGCAGATGAATTATTTGGCTCAAGTCCTTCAATCTCTCAAGTGAGTTTTAATGGACCAGAAGAAACACTCGCTAAAACACTTTATACTCAACCAGCAATCTTGACACTTAGTATCGCACTTGCCGCTCAAGTCAAAGCAGCAATTCAAGCTGGCAAAATAGCCAAACCAGAATTTGTAGCTGGTCATAGCCTTGGAGAATTCTCTGCGCTGTATATGGCAGATGTTTTGAGCCTGGATGATGTACTCAAATTAGTTATCAAAAGAGCAGAATTAATGGAAGCTGCTCCAGCCGGTGCAATGTCAGCAATCATTGGTATGGACGAAAATACTTTAAATCAAATCATAGACAATATCGAAGGAGCTTCAGTTGCCAATTACAACTCTGCTGAGCAAATAGTTGCAACCGGTACTAAGGAAGCAATGATAGAACTTGGCAAACAAGTTGAGGACTATGCTGCAACAAACTCAATCAAAGCAAGGGTTATAGCATTAAACGTTGGCGGCGCCTTTCATTCACCACTAATGCAAGCAGCTTCTGCTGAGTTCTCAAACTTGATTGACGCCTGTAATTTTAAAGATGCATCAATTCCAGTAATTCAAAACATAAACGCCCAAGCTACAATAAATGCTAATGACATCAAAACCAATCTCAAACAACAAATGACTGGTTCAGTACAATGGACTAAGACCTGTGCTGATTTAATTAGTAAGAATGATGAGATTTGGGAAATTGGACCAGGCAAAGTCTTAGCTGGTTTAGTCAAAAAACAAGAGCGCAGATTTCCTGTTAAGAATATCTCTTCAATCACTGATTTAGATTCAGTTTTGAACCCTGTCGTTAACTAAATTTAATCATGGCAAGACATAGTGGATGCACTGTATAGAGCAATTCTGCGAACAAAGATTTGTCATAATTGCACTAATGACTCCAAAGTGGCACAACTTTGATAAACATAGAGCCGAAGTTTGTAAACAAACAGGCTATATCTTATGCACACCCTTTTGTATTATGTCATTGCAGTTGATCCTAAACAATTTTCTAATCGACAAAGATCTAAGATTTGGTTTCACTATTGCTTCAATACTTGGGCTCTTGGGATTTTTGCTAGTTGTGAAATCGATAAAAATAATGTACTATCTAGACAGGAGTATTGCTTATGACACTATTAACTGACGGTCAATGGCTTGGCTTATTGATTCTTGCAATTTTCACAGCAGTGGCTTTCTATTTATCTTATTATATCGGAGCAGAGCTTGATCCTGATTGTGAGATAATGAGAAAAAGATTTGGAAGAAGAAGAACCACAAAAGAAACTCAATAAATTCAATTGGTACCCCGGGCATATCGCCAAAGCGGAACGTCAATTAAAAGAGAAACTCAAAGTTATAGATCTAGTAATTGAGCTACTAGATGCTCGCATCCCTGAAGCTAGTAGACACAAAGATCTCAAAGAATGGGCAAACAACAAGCCAGTCATAACAGTAATCAACAAAGCTGATCTCGCTCCTCCCAATGATAATTACATTTCAATTAATTCAAAAGACAAAGCCACACTCAAACAACTAATCCACGAAATCGAAAAAGCATCCAAGCCAATTCTTGACAAATATCTCAAACATGGGGTTATAGGCAGAGCAACCAAAGTAATGGTGGTCGGTTACCCCAATGTCGGTAAGTCATCATTAATCAACGCCCTTACCAAAAACAAAAAGAAAGCCAAAGTAGCAGACAAAGCTGGAGTCACCAGGCAGCAACAATGGATAGACACCAAGTCCAAACTCAATATCAAACTCTTAGATACTCCAGGGATAATTCCAGCCAAGTTTTATTCTGAAGACCAAGCGCTCAAATTAGCACTCTGCAATTGTCTTGGCGATAAGGCTTTTGATCATGTACTAGTAGCCAAAGAGGGTATGTATTTGCTAGAAGAGCACGTCACTAAGTTCTACAAAATAGAGCTTGGAGATGATCCTCTTAGTGCACTGGCTGTTTGCAAGAGTATGATTCGTAATGGTCAACCAGACGCTGAAAGAGCTGCTGGTTTATTCCTTCAGGATTTCAGAGAGGGTAAGCTGGGCAAAATCAGTCTAGACTAAAGCTTAAAATAGCCAAATATGCTATATTGAACTTGTTATGTCAACAATCATTTTTGCAATACAAATTCTTTCAGGTCTATTTACAGTATTTTTTGTACTCATCAAGGACCCTAAATCTGAAGGTCTTGGAGCAATTGGATCATCAGCTAGTAGCTTCAAAGGAGTTAAAACTAGTGCTGATGAGCAGCTTGACAATATGACTTGGATATTTGTTGCAGTATTTTTATTTAGTTCAGCTCTATTAGGTTTTAAGCTAGTATAAATAGTCCAGATCCTCAGCAAAGCCGAGATCTGGACGGATGCGTTCGCTATGCTCACTGGTTGTGCCTGCTTTGCAGGCTTCCACTAAACGTATAGATCCTGTGATGATGACAAGATCATTAGAAGTTTTTAAACCTTTTGCAGTAGCAATAGCTTCTTGAGGATTTAGAATCATCATCTTATTAGCATCAATAATTTCATCAAGTACAAAAGCAGGAGTAGCTCTTGAAGAATCAATCTCTGTAAGTATTACAAGATCTCTATCAGCATCAAAAATTTCTTGTGTTAACAACTCATCAAGGCAGGCTTGATAGTCCTTATCTAAAAAAGCCAAAACGAAAATCTTGCGCTCAAAGCTTGGCAAATCCTTTTGAATAAAGTGGTTAAGCTTTTTCATTGCAGCAGGATTATGAGCGACGTCAATTAAAACTCCGTCATTATATTCAAAACGAGCTCTATGACGCTGAGGGAATTGTTTTAAGACTTCTTGTTTTGTTTCATCACTAACTATAAGCTTATTTATTGATTCAAAGATTTCTAGAGCAAGAAGAAAATTGCTTCCCCTTACATCATTGGGATTAGCCCCTGAGCCATGAGCCCCCAGCCCTGAGCCTTCGAAGTGGCAAATGCCGCTTCGACAGATCCCTTCTTTCTCACGACGAATTTCTTCAATACTGTTGCCCAAATAATCCATATGGTCCATTGCCACATTAGTAATAGCTGAAGCAATTCGATTCTCTACTGGAATGACATTAGTAGCATCAAAGCGTCCACCCAGACCAGTTTCCAAAATAACTATATCAACTTGCTCTTGTTTAAAATATTCAAATCCAATCAAAGTGAGTTTTTCAAATTCAGTTAGCCCTGAGCCCTCAAGCTCCAACCCTGAACCAAATTTTTCAAACTCCTCTTGAGAAATATCTTTGCCATTAACACTAAATCTCTCCGTTACCGACCAAATATGTGGGCTGGTATATTTACCGACTTTAAGATCAGGCACAACATTCAAATACAAAAGCTCTAAGAACGTGCAAACTGATCCCTTGCCATTGGTTCCAGCAATATGAATAGTTCTAAAATCATAAGGACCAAGCTTGCTATAAGCTGTTTGCACATTGTTCAAAGAATAGTTAATCACTGACACAAATCAATTATAGCGAAACTCAGACCTCGACTGCCAGAAGCAGATTGCGAAGCAATCTCATATGCACTAGCCGCAGGCTAGCTAAGCAGGTCGTGAAACGACCATATGCAGCTTAGTTCCTATGCTTAGGAACTAAGCTTTTGCTTCATCACCACTAGGCTTGGGCATAGCACTAGTCGTATTCTCAACAATATGCGTTGCACCAAAGCTTTTAGTCTTGCTGCGATCATTACTAGAACTAATGACAGCTGGGTTTTTAGTTTCCTTCGCTTCTTTAGGAGCTTCTTTCACTGCTGCTGATTTTCCTTTGTCATCAACGGGTTCTGACTTTGTAGTCCCAGTACTTGTGTCTTTATTATCAGCACTTGGTCTTGGTCCACGATTTCGAGGTCCACCTCTTGAGTCGCGGTTATTATAGCGGCCTGATTTCTGATTATTATTACGTCCACCACTGCGTCTATCACCACCAGTACTGCTATCAGCTTGGTCACCTCGATCACTCTGTTCACTACGGTCGACAATACGATCATTACGGTCAGGACGATCATTACGATCAGGACGGTCACTACGTTCAGGACGGTCATTACGGTCATTACGTTCAGGACGATCATTACGTTCAGGACGATCATTACGTTCAGGACGATCGTTACGGTCAGGGCGGTCATTGCGATCATTACGGTTATTATAACTACGTTGATTGGTATTTCTTGGACGTCTATTGCCGTGACTATGCGGAGCCTCATCAGTTTTCAAATTAAATAAAACACCAGTACCACTACAATGCTGGCAAGCAGTGCCAAAAGTTTCGGCAAGCGCTTGTCCAGATCTCTTACGAGTAATCTCAACCAAACATAAATCAGAAAGTTGTCCGACTTGTGGCTTAGCTTTATCAGGTCGAAGAGCCGTTTCAAGTACTTCCATCACAGTGATACGATCTGCTCTTTCTGACATATCAATAAAGTCAATAATAATCATGCCACCAATATTGCGCAGTCTCATTTGTCTTGCAATTTCGACAGCAGCTTCCATATTAGTTCTTCTAACCGTCTCACGCAAAGTGTTTGAGCTAGTAAATTTGCCCGAATTGATATCAATTGCAGTAAGCGCTTCCATACCTTGAATAACAAGGTAGCCGCCACTTGGAAGATTGACTCTATTAGAAAGGCAATTACGTAGTTCTTTAACTACATCTGTTTTAATCAAAACTTGATCAACATCATGATGAGTTAGATTAACTTCTCTACCAGTCCAGCTCTTAAGATGTTCTTGACACTTGTACTTCGCTTGCATGCCACCAACAACGATCTCATCGACACTAGTATTATAGTGGTCACGTAAAGTAGTGTATAAGAAATCAGATTCTTTATAGATCGCCCCATAGCCATCGAGCCTATCGTATTTATCAACTATATTTTTCCATTTCTCCCAGATAGTCAGAAAATCCTCTTCAAGTTCTTCTTGACTATGTCCTGCAGCCTCAGT
Organism: Candidatus Melainabacteria bacterium; assembly: GCA_018695135.1. Lineage (GTDB taxonomy): Bacteria > Cyanobacteriota > Vampirovibrionia > LMEP-6097 > LMEP-6097 > JABHOV01. The sequence continues at coordinate 45,255 of JABHOV010000052.1, forward strand.
TCTAATTACAACCCCAAGCTCTTCTGGCTTCATCAAATTGGTAATAGACCTCAATCTATCTCTTTCAGAATTCTCGCTAATTCTTCTACTGATTGCAATACCTTTGTTTTCACTAGTAAGAACATAGTATCTACCAGGAATCGAAATCGCCAAATTGACTCTAGGACCCTTATTACCAGTGGGTTCTTTAACGATTTGAACCAAAAGTCTTTGTCCAGGACTCAACCTATCGTAAAGTAAACCTCTACCGGGAATATCATTTGCATGAAGGAATCCCATTTGTCCATCTTGCAGCTTAACGAATACTGCATTGATTGATTGCATAATATTTTCTACTGTTACAGCATAAACATCACCAACACTAAAATCATTTTTCTGAATAATAAAGTCTATTGCCTTGCCATTATCTAGCAATGCAGCAATATTATCCTGTTCGGAAATTACTAATTGTCTCATTTTGAACCTATCCTTTTATGTTTCAGGCTTGAAATCGCCTTTAGGAAATTTTTGCTGGTACTAACTGTGAAGCTAGACTAGCTCAGGAGTTTTTGTTGTCTTAAACACTTGTTCTTGTTTACAAATACTCCATTTAGAATTTGTTAGAAAGGCATTAAGAACTTCGTCAGGTCTTTGAGTTGACGTTAACCTAAGTTCTAATTGTTCTGAATCTAAAAATTGCATACCGATTATATTGTCTCTAATATTCTTAGATTGCCCCTTGCCTCTCGGGTCTTTCTTGACCCCAATCACTACGATCTCCCCTTGATCGAGAAAAGTTGTTAGACTTTGATCTAATTTCTGCTGAAATTCATCCTTATCTGTATTACCTAGATCATTATTCTGGCTGGAAAGCTCGTCATTCTGTATTAACTTTGCTGTATAAACCGTCTCTAGGACATCTTCAAGGGATAATCTTTCTTTAGAAGAGATCTCCGTCACCTCTACTATTCTAGCTTGTTCTGGAAGTTCTTGGTTTAAAATTTCTTTTAATTTATCAAGATCTTCAAAAACCTCAGCCAGTTCTATAATCAAGTATTCCCCCATACTCTCAACAAATAACGATAATGCATTCATCCAACTAATTTTGATACGCTGATTAAAGCCCTTGCTATGGACCAACGGCAAGCCAGAACGCCTGAAAGCACGCTCTAAAAGCCTCTGGAAATCCAAATGTGAAGCAAATCTATAGTCTCCAAGCTTAGTAATTTTTAATTTAATTCGTTGTTTACAAACCGTATTTCTGACAATTATTTTAGGTTGCTTACTTGAAACTAGCTGCTCAGGCTCAATCACAGCCATACCTGTATTGACTAAAGCGTCCAAAAATAACAGGAGGTCGTGATATTTTTGTGCACGAATTAACCACTCTTGCTTCATAACATCTTGATCAGCCAATCTTGAGTCTTGATCAAGCGTTTCTACAAAAGGATTTGAATCAGAAAGATCTACTCCAACGATATTTTTCACATCGAGATTAAAACATACACCGCAAGCGTGACATTTATTTTCGGTACAAGGCGCAGTCTCAATTTCATCAACAGCTTGCTGCCATTCATGCACTAGAAACTTATCAGTAAAACCAATAGTCAAAACATCCCATGGCTGCTTTGAGCCAGGTTCCCTATGCTTAGTAACTTCCTTTTCGATATCCAAACCACACTCAGCAGCAACCGTTTGCCAGCGATCAATATTGAAATGCTCAGACCAAGAGTCCATGCGAGAACCGGTCTCCCAAAGCTTTTGAATAACTTGTCCCCATCTTCTATCACCACGTGATAAGACAGACTCTATCATTGCAAGTTCTGGCTCGGTGCAATTGAGCTTAATGTGTTTAGCTACTCTTCTTTGTCTTAATCCATCACGGATATATTTTTGTTTACGGTAAAATTCTGCAACACTGCATTGCGGGAACCACTGAAAGGCAGTAAATGTTTTTGGTACAAAAGTAGAAATAGTACAAGTGATCTTAAGAGGTGCTTTTCTTCCTTTGCCATTAAGTCCAGTAGCTCTGTGCAAATTTGCTGCCCACTCTAAAATATCTATGATCCCATCAAGATCAGCATCTTCTTCAAAGGGTAAGCCAATCATAAAGTAGAGCTTGATTTGCTTCCAACCCTTGTCGTAAGTACCTTGTATGGCACGTTTAATTTCTGCCTCACTAAGTCCCTTGTTAATAATGCGGCGCATTCTTTCGGTACCAGCTTCAGGTGCAAAAGTCATTCCAGATTTGCGCGCGCCTGAAACCTCATCTGCAAGCTGCACATTAAATCTATCAGCACGTTGTGATGGCATTGATAAACCAACTCCATTTTCTGCATGCTCTTCATTAATTGCATGAGCCGCTTCTGTCAGGCAAGTATAATCACTAGCCGACAATGACAACAGTGTAATGTCTTCATAACCAGACTGCTTGACTGACTCACCGCTCAATCTCAAAAGATCCTCTGCAGAGCGTTCACGCACTGGCAAGTAAGTATAACCAACTTGGCAAAAACGACAACCACGATCACAGCCACGGCGTATCTCAAGCACTTGTTTGTCTTGTACTGTTTTGATATGCGGCACTGGACCAGAGATAGGGTTGTTAGAGTCGGTTAGGTATTGAGTGATTCTTTTTTCAACGGGGTAAGGAGGCTGCAAAGCTGTAGGGTTAGAAGGCTGTAGGGCTGTAAGGCTAGAAGGCTCTATGGGGCGTGGGATATAATTCTCGTCTAATTCATATAATGAAGGGACATATACTCCCTGTAATTGAGACAGTTGTAAAAGCAAATCTTCCCTTCCAGCCTTAGAACCCTCCAGCCTTAGAGCCTCAAGAAAATTAAGACACAAGTCTTGAATTTCTAGAATCAACTCCTCTCCATCCCCAATAATAAAAAAGTCAAAATACTCAGCCATTGGCTCAGGATTAAAACACGCAGGCCCGCCAGCAAATACAAGTGGGTGACTTAGATCACGGTCTTTGGTTTTAAGTGGTAAGCCGGCAAGATCAAGTACATTGAGTACATTGGTGTAGCAAAGCTCGTAAGCTAGTGAGATCCCAATAAAATCAAACTCAGCAAGTGGTTTGTTAGCCTCCCAAGACCAAAGCGGCATTTCATTGGCGCGCATCATCTCTTCCATATCAGGCATCACCGCAAAGGCTCTGTCACAAAGATAGTCAGGATGATTATTTACGATTTGATAAAGTAGTTTGAGCCCAAAGTTGGACATGCCAAGTTCATAAAGATCCGGGTAGACCAAAACCATTCTTGACTTTGCTGAGTCCCAATCCTTGTGAGCCGCTCCCCATTCATTACCAAGATACTGTCCAGGTTTTTGAACTTGGGGGAGTATTTGGTTTCTTAGTTTGGTAGAAATCATTTTTATTAAATCCGTCATTGCGAGGAACGAAGTGACGTGGCAATCCAGTGGATTAATTTCAAAAGTTTATTCAATAGTCAATGCATTAGGTTGCTTCGCCTACGGCTCGCAATGACGCTCTAAACTCGGACTGCTATATCCACACCAGCAGGCAGATCAAGATCTTTCAAAGCAACTGTAGTCTCATGCGTAGGATCAACAAGATCAATTAAACGCGAATGAGTTTTAATTTGAAAATGCTCTCTTGATTTTTTATCAACGTGAGGCGATCTCAAAACACAATATCTTCTGATATTACTTGGCAAAGGGATAGGACCAGAAACTCTAGCGCCTGTTCTTGTCGCGGCCTCAACTATTTGTTTAGCTGATGCATCAAGGTTTACCGCATCATAACTCTTAAGTCTGATTCTTATACGGTTTTGCTGTTTTTTCTTTGTTGTAGTTGCCATATCAGCTGTCAATTATAGCGAATGGCTTCAAAGCAAATCATAGAAATATTATTAATGTGTATTACGCCAACCTAGTCCCTAATCAACCAATAAAGCTCAGCATGGGTATTATTGCCCAAGTCCGGATCTTCCACTTCCAGCCGATCTATATTATTCAGTGTTTCAAGCTTAGAACCAGCTCCAAAGCTATAAACAGAGACTCCAACAAAAGACTTAGGCTTAAAGATCAGCGTCTCGTGCTTCTTCGTTTCGGCAGGAATATAATCCCAATTACAGCTAATCAGACTAGCTCCTTGATCTAAATTACAAGCATCACTATATGGATTTTGCACATATTCAAGATCTGAAGCGAATGGAGAGCTAAAACTTACCCCATAGGCAGTTTTGCCTTCTCTCAAGCTCGATTTATTTTCTGCTATCACAGAGACGACTATATTCTCACCATGTTTTATATAGCTAGCTTCAGCTTGAGCATCAATGGCGATCACTGGGACTAAGCTCAGAGACATGTTAGCAAAGTTGCCATTCAATATTGGTGGTTCTGGTGGAGGTGTTGGTGGTTCAACTGGTGGTGGCAGTACATCATCATCACCATTGAAACTTATATTATACCCAAAAGATACATTGTCTGATGTTCTAGGATCAAGAATAAATTTAGACACAGGTTGAACTCTTGCACGTTGAACCTGAATTGCTTTACGCTCTCCTGGTTCAAGATCACCATTAAATTCAAAACTCAAATCAAAATGAATACTTTCATCAATCGCTAATTCTTTAATATCACATTGCAGTTCAGAGCTATTTCGCTGACAATAATTAGGCAACACACCAACAAGGTTCAAATCTTCTTGTATTGGCATAGTTAAAAACGCAGAACTTGCTACAAAATTACCTCCTAGAGCCCAGCGAGGTGAAGCTATATTTTGAACTGCAAATTCAATCTTAACTATTTCTGACTCTTGGTAAGTAAATTTATCAAGAAACGAAGATATTCCTAAGTCTGCATAGTCAGGCCTAATTGCTCCAGCAATTCTTCTACCGGCAAAATACATTAAATCGGTTGAAACATGACCTGAATTATCATAGACAGTAAGTTTAATGGTTAAATCTTGACCAGGCAATTTATAGTTTGCCAAATTATCAACCAAGATATCATCAACAGCTGCTGCACTAGACTCATAAAATTGCTCCCAGTCACTAGTCGAATCATTCCTAAAGTGAATTCCTCTTGCGTATTCTACAGTATATTTTTGAAAATCTTGTCTATCATCAGCAATTCCCGTAATTCTTTGAATATTTCTATCTGAGTCCATTTGAGCATGTATATAAGCAAGTGGATATTCATTAGTCGCATTAACGGCTGCTGCTGCATCAACCACACCTCGATCAAACTCAGGAAATACAACTGAGTCACTAGTGTTTCTCAAAATAGACCTTATCTCCTCAATAGTATATTCTGGATGTTGCTCCAATATCAAAGCAATAAGTCCTGCCACATGCGGTGATGCCATTGAGGTACCAGACTCAGAGCGATATTGCAAATCATTCCAGGTGCTTACAATATCTGTCCCTGGAGCAACCACATCAACCATGGTCCCATAACTTGAGCCATTTCTGAAACCAGCACGAGCCGTACCTCTATCTCTTTCGTCCTTAATAGTAGAATTACCAACGATTATCATTTTTGAATGATAATTAGGTCCCAGGAAAACTGCCCTTGCTGAATTATTTCCTGCAGCAAATACATTAATAACCCCAGCATCATAAGCAAAATCTAGAACATCCTTAAATGAACGGAAATATCCAGGTTGGTTATAGCCCCAAGAATTATTAATTACAACTTTGTTTATAACACCTTCTTGATAAAGCTCGACTATATATTCAATTGCTTCCACTAAATCACTTGAACTACCACCTAAACTTTTAAGAGGTAAAATTTTTGCTCCATATGCAACCCCCGCAACCCCTCGTGAGTTATTGCCGATAGCAGCAACAGTACCTGCAACATGAGTTCCATGTCCATCAGCATCTCTGGGGTCTGGATCATCCTTTGCAAAATCATAACCAAACATATATGGTACTAGTTCATTAGAATCAATATTCCTGTTACCGTTCAAATCAGCATCATCAAGATTAACTTTGCCATCACCATTTCTATCATCCACAAGATTGGGATTGACCCAAATATTTTCCCATAAATCAGGGTGCTGATATGCAACTCCTGTATCATTAACAGCAATTACTACTCCCTCACCAGTTGCAGTCTCCCAAGCTCTTGGTGCCTTGATTCTAGAAATACCCCAAAGTTTTGTTTTATCAAGCACCTCACCCTCTTTAATTAATTCAGGATCATTCAATTCTACTAAAGGCTCAACTATAGGTACTGACTCAGCATATTCAATACTTGGATCTGCATTAAGCTTGGCAACGAAGTTCATAAAAGACTCACAGTCTTTTTCTTTTACATTGATGGTATAAATTCTTTCAATACCATAAGCCTTACGCAAAGCTCTAATCTTTTTACGTCTTGCAAGCTTGGTTTTATTTAAAGCTCTTGTTTTCAAACCATTTTGTTTCACTCTTGAAATGAATGACTTTCTAACTTTTGTTGTTTTTAACTTCTTATACTTCTTTTTAAGGTACTTATATAAATCCTTATCATAGTTAGCAGCTTCTAAGTTTTGATTTTGGGCAGCGATTACTTTCTTCTTCTTTTTAATGAATCCACTTTTCTTGCGCTTCTTTCTTCTTGCAAAAGCCTGCAGCATATCAGTGTTAGCTTTGAGAATAATTTTACCCTTTTCGTGGTCTCGACAGACAAAGCCTGGATTGCTTTTGGCTGATTTCTTCTTTGCCAATACAGGACTTGTACTTAAAACTACACTTATTAAAACTAAAACACTAAGAACCGATCTAATTATTTTTTTCATTCATATCCCCTTGAACAGATTCTTTTTACCAGTCCTAGCTTAAGAACAGATTAAGCAATAGATTAAAATAATTTCACTAAAATCCCTTCATTCTTAATCGTTGTATAACTATAATTTGCAATTTTAAATTGTATCCAGCAGTCAATAGTTCACACACAGAAAGGGGAAATCAGTGAAAAACATAATTAGCATAACTTTAGTCGCAACAATTTTATTATTAAATCCAATACCAGCAGAAGCTAGGTTTGTAGAGTCTGTAATCAACTCATACAGCGTTACAAATCTATTTGACTACAAGAAATACGATAGCGTCATTAAAACCATACAAGAGTGTGCAGGATATTTAGGATCATCAAAATCAGTAGAAGACTTTATAAGTAACGGCAACAAACTCGCTGTATATCATTGTGTTCAAGACAAAACTAGTTTTGAAGCGATGGGTGGCGATGCTCGTCATGCAAACTCTATTGCAATGGGGGGGTTTAGTCTTGCAAATGCAAGTGATACTATTGCTATTGGTACAAAATCTTATTCCAGAGATAAATACAGTGTGAGCTTAGGCAATTCTGCGTTTACATCGGGTGAAAATTCAATAGCAATCGGGAGCAAGGCTATA
>JABHOV010000053.1 GCA_018695135.1 Candidatus Melainabacteria bacterium
ATATGCAATGCCAGTTGCCTATTCAATTGCCGCAATCATTTTTATTTCTAGTACCATGGGGCATTATTACTATTCTCAAGGCTCATTTAATAACGCAATCAAGTGGGACAAATTCAATTCGCTGTATCATTTTAGTCGCGGTACTGATTTACTCAATAGTAATATCAAAGAGAGCCTCAAAAGTCTTGAGAAAGCAACAGAACTCTCTCCCAATATTTCATACTTCCATGGTTTTCTTGCAGCAGCTCGCCTTGCGAATAGACAATTTGAACTGGCAGACAAGTCTGCTGATCAAGCTATTTTGATGGATGGACCAGAACCATATTGGTTAATAATTAAGGCTTTTGCCAACTACTCTCACGATAAAGAACTCTTTAAGGAGCTTTTGACTAGAGCCCTGAAACGCAATCCAGAAATTGCCAAAATTCTTAAGGATCCACGTTATCAAGCTAATTCATATATTGGTCATTCTGGATCTGATGCCCGAATTCATGCCTTCTTTAGGACTGGTCCGGTAATTGCACTGCCATTGCCTTACCTACATGATGATCTTCCAGCTGATATCGAAGAGACCCTCGAAGCCGCTAAGCTCAGACCAATGCCTAAGAAAAAAGAACGAAATAGGCATAAAATAGACTTGTAATTAGCCAAATAGACTTCTTGGCAGTTCTTGTGCTATTCTTCATAGAGCCTAAAGCAAACACAGAAAGGGCAGGTGATTAAGAATTGGCAGAAGTTAAAGTACATGATGGTGAATCCATCGAGGCCGCGTTAAGACGCTTCAAGAGAGAAGTGCTTAAAGCAGGTATTATCCTTGAGATAAAGAAACGCACTCATCACGAGAATAAACGTCAACGCAAAAAACGTAAGAAAGAAGAATCTAAACGTAAAGCGATGATATCAAATAAATATAGTAATAATAGATCGTAGTAGGTAGCACATTGCTCAATAATCACAAAAGCACCTTAGCAGCAAGATCTTTGTCTAAGTCTTATAACGGACGCAAAGTTGTTGATGGAGTCAGTTTCTCAATTGACCAAGGTGAAATTATTGCCCTACTCGGACCCAACGGAGCTGGTAAAACTACCAGCTTCGATGTTGTCGTAGGTCTAGTCAATCCTGATGTTGGTTGCATTGAACTTGATTCAATAGACATCACCTCAACCAAAATTCATGACAGAGCCCATATGGGCATTGGTTACCTAACCCAAGAGCCAAGTGCCTTTCGCAACCTCAGCGTCAGAGACAATCTCGCTCTTGTTTTAGAGCTTCATGGTTACGATGCAGAAAGCCGCAAAGTCAAAACCCAAAAAATACTCGAGGAGTTTGGAATTTTTCATCTTAAAGACACCAATGCAATTAGCCTCTCTGGAGGCGAGCGTCGCCGACTAGAAATAGCCCGAGTCTTGGTTACAGATCCCAAATTTATTTTATTAGACGAGCCATTTACGGGTATCGATCCAATTGCAATTAATGAGATCCAAGTAATCATTCACAATCTATGCAAACAAAAAAACATTGGTCTTTTAATTACCGATCACAACCCGGCTGCAACTCTATCCATTACAGATAGAGCTTATATTATGCGCGACGGTAAAATTATTAGAGAAGGTAGTTCTCACGAGATTGCTAATGATGAATTAGTGAAGAAGCACTACTTGGGTGCCAACTTTAAGCTGTAAGGGGTCTATCCCAAAAGCTCCATCTGCAGCGTTACGATAAACCAAAAAGTTTTCTTCATATTTACAAAGCTCCTCTACGATTCGGCGCAGCTGCTGTGGCAATCATTTTTGTTGTTTTGCTTTGCAAAACGGATATGCAACGCCAACCCGATATCGTAGAGGACTTTGCTAAATACTTCGAAAACTTTTTGGTTAACGGCAATACTCCTACCTATCACTCTAGATTGAAAGCAAGCTAATCAACAATCTCTCCATTATGCAAACCAATGATGCCAGCGTTTACCGGTTCACTCAACTCAATCAATTCCAAATCCTCTTTATTTGTAGTCCTCAATTCACCGCCCTGTGACATCAAAGACCACTGCTGCAAGAAAGCCAGGAAGGGGTCTATTGCTTTATTCGCTTGATCTTTAGGTCTCACAAAAGTAATTTTGGGATTAAACGAACTTGAAGTTAGTTTAGTTTTGTATTTTGTTTTTTCTGTTGCATTGATAGTTGTTAGTTTATCGACAACCGCAGGATTGCCTGAGACTATCCACTCACCATCTTGTTTTTGATTAACAGTATGCCAGTCAAGCTCTTGGTAATTCAAATCATTAGAGTTCATGTTTGGATTTGCATGTACCTGCCCTGGTACAACAAAGGCCTTGAAGCCCTGTGCTTGATAAAGTCCTTCAGTGGTTTGATGGAATATTTCTGTCATATGAATGTCTTTTGCAAGAGGTATGATTTTATCGGCAGAGTAATAATCACCATACTGAGACAATTTGGATTTGACCTGAGCTTCAATATCATCATCTGAATCTCCGCGCTCTTCCATCTCGCGCCTGATATTTGGCTCTATCAAGTTCTCGTAGGCATCAACAATAGTGACAGCAGCAGGGTTCTTGGTAAACTCACCAGTTTGGGGATCTTTGTAGAAGATACTAACAGAGTGATATTCGCCAGACTTGAGTGCAGCACAAACATGTTTGAGTGGCTCATGATGCATTTCAATATCCTCTGCATTAAAGAGTTCTTTGTATTTATTGGCAGCTTCTGCTTTGTGCGCCGCACCAAAGAGTCGAGCCAAGCCACCAAATGCCCTGTAAAATCCTCTAGTAAAAGCATTACTACCACCAAAGAGTTGTTTCAATGCAACTTGCCCTCTATTAACAACAACTAGAGTATTGCCGTCCTTGCTTAGTACTGCGTTGTCATAATCAGTAGCACTTGTGTTAATTTGAAATCTATTAAGAAGTTTTTTGAGCTTGCCGTCTATGCCTTCATCACTGTCAGTGACTTTGCTAAAGTCATAGGACTTAGTCAGAGTCTGGGGTTTGGCATGAAGTTCATCTGGTACTTTGCTCTTGGCTTTAGTCTCATGGGCTTTAGCTTGCGCCTGACGTGGCTTGAGACTTTCTGTTCTAGCTGATGGATTAGATTTGTTGAGAACTGCTGGCATTAATTAAGAATCTGTCTTTGCCGCTGGCTCTTCAGCAGGCTTTTCTTCAGGAGCAATTCTTTCATTAAAAGCTTTGAGAGCCTCTGTATTCTTTTTGACGGTATCTGTTAATGCTGATTGCATTTCATCAGTTAACTCACTGGCTCTGTCCGCAATATCAGACAATGTATGTGCAGCAAAGAATTGTGCGATATGTTCTGCAGGAATTTTTTTTGTAGCACTATCTGGATTACGAATAATACTTGCTGGTCCAGTATGTTCAATCAACTTGCCATCCTCTACAATCTCGACAGAAGTGAGATCAACTGTCTCGTAGACATGTTTTCTTGTCTTTGCAAAATCTGCAGCAAAAGTCTTTAGCGGACTGATTAACATAGTATCTTTTGCCATTGTCTCAGCAAACATTGCCTGCAACTCTTCTCGTCTTGCCATTTGATTGTTCTCAGTTCCAACAAAATCCTGTAACAAATCGGGGTTCACAAAAGTAGTGCCAGCAATACAAACCTTGTCTAAGCCTTCGGTATAAGCTACAGCAATCTGATCTTCAATTTGTTTTGCCGTCGCATTTTTGGGTTCTTTCTCTTTAAGTGATTTAGCAAGCTCTTGCATATGCTCAATCTGCGCTTTCATATTATCGTAGACTTGCAGAGCAATTGGTTTTTTACTTGGACTATTGGCACTCACGTCAAACATAACTGATGTAGTGTAACGTCCTTCTTCAATACCTTGACGCAATCTCTTTAAACCAGGATGCAGCTCAGCTGCCTTGTTGTCTGGATCACAAGGATTAAAACCAGACTTGGCAAACTTGCTCATAGTCTTAGCATCAACCTTATTAAACATATTAGGTATCCAACCAAAAAGAGTATTGAGGAATCCATGCTTGTCTAATGTCTTTTCAAAATTGGTTCCAAAATCAGCAGTGATTTTGATTTCTTGATTTTTCTCATCATCTTCAGTTGGCTTATTACTAATTGCAATATGCACTGACAAAAACTCACCCTTGCCCTTATCCATTTCTTTACCAAAGCCTATACCTGTTAAAACAGCACGAATACGCTTTTGGTCAGATTTGCTAAGAGGCTCACCATTTTCTTGCTTTAGTTCTTTAACTTGTTTAAGACTATCTTCAACGGTTTCAAGACTTTGTAGCTTAACAAACTTGGGTACAGCTCTACTAACATCTTCAATATCCTCTTGTTGAAGACCTTTAGCTGCTTCAGACCTATTTGCTTCCCGGTCATGACTACTTGTCATCCCGCTCACACCATTAGCACCAGCTGCACTAGTGTTGGCCGAAGTTTTAAGCTCCTCAGCTGTATTCCCTTTACTTATTGCTTTTTTTAAACTATCGATCATTCTGAAATCCTCGGTCAATACGAATATACGGGTTATCCTAGCATATTATTTGCTTCAAATCTAGTATTTTTTGTAGCTCTACATCTCCAAAGATACAAAAAAAGCCCAAAATTTAAGCATTACTGAATTTTTGCCCGCAGCTATTGCTTTATAGCAAATGCTACAATCATTGACTCTTATGGTTACTAAATCAGATAAAGAAAAAACAGTAGACGAGCTAAAGGACAAATTTAGCCGCGCCAAATCTGTATATTCAACTACACAACTAGGCCTTAGTGTTGAACAAATCACTAGTCTTAGAGATGAAATCCGCTCTATTGGCGGCGAATTCAAAATCGCGAAGAACACACTTTTCAAAATTGCATCTGCGGGAACTCAGTTTGAAGCATTAACTGAAGGACTTAAAGGTCCAACTGCATTTTTGTTTTGTTATGACGACGCAGTTGTACCAGCAACTAAAGTCAAAGATTTTTCAAAGGCTAATGGAGATAAAGTAAGTCTTCTTGGGGCCAATATCGATGGTCAGACTTACGACCAAGCGCAAACAACTAAAGTAATCAACCTTCCAAGCAAAGAAGTTCTATTGAGCCAACTTGCTGGAATGTTAGTACAGCCAACCTCACAAATTGCTGGCTTACTTGGTGCATCAGCATCAGACATCGCATCTATATTAAAACAACTTAGCGAGAAAGGTGACGCCGCTAAAACTGTTAAAGAATTTTCTGTATCTAGCGCAACAACTGTGGAAAGTGCTTCGCCAGCTAGTGAAGATGACAATAGTAATAAAGAAGATATCAAGGAGTAAATTATTATGGCTACAAAAGTAGAAGATGTATTAGAAAAATTATCAGAGCTAACGCTTTTAGAAGCGTCAGAGCTTAAAGATGCAATGGAAGAGAAGTTCGGTATTACTGCAGC
>JABHOV010000058.1 GCA_018695135.1 Candidatus Melainabacteria bacterium
CATGAGATTGATCACCTTAACGGTAAATTATTTGTTGATATTGCTTTAGACAAAGCGATTGCCAAAGAAGAACTTGCGAGTCATGGTTTTGGAGATGTTAATTCTCCGCCGCCAATGATTTTGGGTTAAACCCCAATCTTCCAAACACCCTTCTCTCTAAAAGCTGCGATAGTCTGCCTCTTGGCAGAATTACTTAAAGACACGCTGAAAAACGAAGTTTTTCTAGTCGGGTCCATGAAAAGAGGTTCAGTCCATATAACATGGTTGTGGAAAGAAGAGCTGAAAATAAAGGAGAAAGTATGACCCATGTTGGGTCTGTAAGGACCCGCACGTGACAGATAAGGGTTTAGACATTGCATTTTTTCAGTGGATCCTTAAAACAGAAAGAGAACGATCTTGAGTTTTGGAGCAGTCACTTAATCTCATTATTACTATGATTCACGTCTTTTCACTAAAACACCGTGAATTTAGTCTATTTTGAGCAGCAATTCACGCTTAATCATAGAAATAACGTGACTAGTAAATGCATCGCATTTTTTGTGATATACATTCCCAGGGGTTAAATGACCCTTCTGCCGGCAATGCCATACCTAATCACAGCTATAGAAACTGAGTCCGGCTTAGGGCGACGTAGTCGACTTAGATGCCAGCTTGAGTCCAGTAAAAAATGCATCGCATTTTTTATGATATACATTCCCAGGGGTTAAATGACCCCCTTAAATCCCAACAACTAGTACTGACAACCTTAACCAAAACCTGCATCCACTACTCTAACAACAGAAATCAAAAAATCACTCAGGGGTTAAATGACCCCTTTCGTTTTGGGGTTCAATCATCTATTATTAATGACATAAGCGAGCCGATCAAGCCCACCTTAAATCCTTTCCTTCAAAGGGTTTGATCAAGCACGCTTGCTTCAAGCACAACAAGGGAGCTTGCGTATGCAGGCTCCACGGGGGATACAAATAATGGAAATAGGATTCGTGTTTATAAAAGGAAAAATAGAAATGGCAACAACCATAACAAAAGAACAATACCAAGAGCTCTTTCCCAAAGATGCGATTTTAACACCTAAGGTAAGTTACAAAGGAGAGCCACTCACTGATACTCAAGTATGTATTTTAAACATGATAGGTGAAGCCAAAAGCAATAAAGAAATTGCAGTGACTCTGTGTATCTCAATTAGAACCGTAGAATCTCATCTTGTGAGAATTCGCAACATGATCCTCAATCTAGATGGTGCCCGCCCCAAAGAAAGAGAGCTGGTGCTCTTTGCAAAAGAGATGCGTGACGGTTATAAAGTCTTTAAGAAAATCAAAGAAAAACAAAAGTCCAATCAATCTAGCTTCTATGACAGAGATATTGAATTAATTGAAGATTGGGACGAAACAATTTTAGAGTCGGATCAGGATGCTTCTGGTAACAATATAGTCGGATTAGACCAATTCCGCCCAGAATTTGAGATCACGGATTTCCAAACAGAAGAGAAAGAAATCCAATTTACCAGCGGTAAATATTACCTGGTTTAGGCTCCTTTGGTGGTTATGGCAACCACCCCATTGCAAGCAGCTCTTCTGCTTTAGGGCTGCTTTTTATTTTAGGCAAAATGTCATTATGATCAATAGTATAGATTGACAGAATTCACGGAATGATCTTTCGGATCACCATGAGCTTTTGCCAAAGCTAAAAACTACCCAAGTTATTAAGAATAAATCCCATATCTTCAAGCAAATAAGGCTTCATCTCAATAGTACCAGCATGACTCCAGGACCGAAAACCTGCTAAAGTTTGATTCATTCTTGTCGTAAAATAATCTTGCAAACCAGAAATAATTGGTTCAACTGATTTGCAAAAACGTTCCTTGAGGTCATGAGCAGTAGTTTTGATGTCATCAGCATCTACCAAACTTGCAGGGTAGAATTTGCTTATATTATCAAGCCAACTTAAAAAAGCAAAGGCAGATCCTGGTAGACAAAGAATTTTTTTGAATTCTTCTTCATTACAAGTGATCTTAAATGAAGGATTGAGCTTCCCTACACTCTGCCTCCAGGAAGTATCTCGATCTTCCCTTGAACGATTTAACCAATCCTGGTCTCTTTCATAAGTCCAAAGAGAATCTTGCAATTCATTAGAGTTTTCGTCAAAAAGCTTAGCAATAGTATAAAAATCCAAATCATCAAGCATTGCATCAGCCCTATGCAAACGATTCAAGACAGCAACCGACCTCGCTTTACCATCAATAGAGCTAGTTAATAAATTTCTTGTTACGTAGTCCTGCTGGGTCTCGCCTGGATCTAAATACCTAGCAGGACGTTCAGTCCAACAAATATTAGGTTGAGGTCTCGCGATTTTAAACAGAGACTCAGTTGACCTAGCAACTGTCAGTAAATTATCAAAAGTCTCAGAAACTTCAAGCGACATACCTAAACAGCCTACATCCTCTCAGGCGCAGTAATCCCCAAAATCCCAAGCCCATTACGCAAAACTTTTTGACTTGCAGCAACCAAAGAAATTCTTGCTTTCATTAATTCAGCATCATCATTGATCACACGATTGTGAGTATAGAATTGATGAAATAAAGCTGCTAGTTCTTTAATATAGTTGGCAATCTTGTAAGGGGAGTAGCTTGCAGCAGCATCCTTAACTTCCTCTGGGAAATTAAGCAAAGCAAGAATTAATGCCTTGGTAGACTTGTGCTGTTCTGGGTTCAAATTAGCAAAGGCTCTTGAGTAAAGACCTGTAGCAGAAGTAAATGCCTTAAAATAATGATCAAGCTCAGCCTCTGTCATAATCCCATCTGCAACAGCAAGTGTGTTACCAGGCAATTCAGTTTGATCAACTTGTTTTTCTGTTAAGTTACGCAAGATCCCGCAACAACGTGCATGAGCATATTGCACATAGTAAACAGGGTTGTCTTTGTCTTGCTTAGTGGCAAGCTCTAAATCAAAAACAATCCGATTGTTTGGTTGGCTTTCAAGCAAGAAATAACGAAAAGCATCAACCCCAACTTCTTCAATCAATTCTCTCACTGTAACGAAATTACCAGTTCGTTTGGACATCTTAACTTCTTCACCACCCTTCGTAAGTGAAACCATTTGCATCAAAACTATTTCAAGGCGTTTGGGATCTTCGCCTAGTGCTTCAAGTGCGCCCATAACCCCAGGAATCTGCCCATGGTGATCAGCGCCCCAGAGATTGATCAATTTATCAGAGCGACTGAGTTTGTCTTGATGGTAAGCAAGATCAGCAGCAAGGTAGGTATAGTAACCATCAGTCTTGCGCAAAACTCTATCACGCTCATCACCAAACTCTGTTGCTTTAAACCAGAGCGCACCTTCATTCTCATAGGCGATACCAGCTTCAAGCATTTTTTGGCAAATCGCGTCTACCTTTGTAGTTTCACCTTGATGTAAATTCTCCAGTTCTGAATACCAACACTCAAACTCAGTACCAGCTACTTTGAGTATCTCTTTTTGGGACTCCAAGAAAATCTCTTTGGCAATTTTGCCGCAATCATCTGCTGTGACAGAACTCAAGTCCTGATTATCAATGGCTTGCCACTTCTCATCAAACAAAATCTCTTTCATAGCAGCAAGCGGATAATTATTCTCAGCGTCATAGCCTGATTCTTCTAGCTCACCAGCCTTGATCAAAATAGCTTGCCTTGCAGAAGCAGCGAGTTTGCCCATTTGCACGCCAGCGTCGTTTATATAAAACTCAGAACTAGCATCATAACCAGCCCATCTCAATAAATCCACCAATGCACTGCCCAAAACCGCTTGACGACCATGTCCCAAATGTAAGTCACCTGTAGGGTTGGCTGAAACGTATTCAACAATCACAGTCTCAAATGATTTATCAGCTCTATCATTTTTTGCAATGCGACCATAATCCAAATCCAAACTAAAAATCTCAGCGATACTCTCTTCAAGCAAATCCCAATTAAGCGTGAGATTAATGAAACCTGGACCAGCGATATCCACCTTGGAAAAAATCTCAGAGCCAAGCTCAGCAGCGATAGCTTCAGCAATCATTCGTGGTGCAATCTTGGCTTCCTTAGAGAGTTTCATTGCGATACTAATAGCTTTGTCACCATGTTCTGGGTTCTTAGGTAAGTCAACAGCAACAGAATCAGGCAAAGTCTCCAACTGTCCAAGCTTTCCTTGCTCCAAGCTCTTAGCAAGGGCGTCTCTGACTATGTTTTCTATTCTTTGTTTAAGCATCTAATGGGGCTACCTCTTGTTCTTTTTCTAGTTTTTCAGTTAGCATATCAATGGATGTCTGGAAATCAGTAATATCCTTGGACAAAGACTTTGATAAAGGTAAAAAGTAATCATCCATATAATTAATCGCAAGCTGTTCTTTGAACTTGCGTTTGGTGATAAACATCATCAGTCCGCAGCACAAAGACCTGATCATGGCATCTACCGCAGCTCTATCGGCTTTTCTTTTTGCATAGCCAAAGATTTGTTCAAAACCTTCATCACGCAAAAGCATATAAGAAAAATTGGGTGTTGATTCTTGACTTAAATCAACAGTAAAAATAGGCTTGCCTGTATTAACCTCAGGAATCACACTCAATAAATCTAAGTCATTAATTAGAAATACAAAGTCACAATCATTGATATTAGTTTCTTGAATTTCCATATAAGCGAGTAATGCTTTGATGTCCAAAAGCAGGTATTTATTGAGTTTGCGAGAATTAGCAAGGATATGTGTTTTGATATTGAGCTTACGCAAGAGTTTAAATTTGAGTACAAGGTTCAGCACAGGAGCACCCAAACCATTTTCAACGACTCGACAAATTCCTTGAGCTTGGTTATCCCGAATTGACTTAGTGAGATATTGCTCTTCTGCCACATCTAAACCATATTGAGTTTCATTTTTAGTTTCATGGGGTAGACCGGCAAAAATAATCTTGTCAAAGAATTGATGGTTGTTTATGACATGCATATAGAAAGCAAGGTTGCCTTCCCTCAATGCCTTAAAGCGAGCGAGTTTATTAACATCAATTCTTGATTCAAGCTTGTGCCATTCATTCATTGCAGCTTGATCTTGCCCTTGTGAGGCAGCAAACTTGTGATTATAGTAAGACCAGCGAAACAGCTCCTCATCAACGCTTGACTTAACATCAATTAAATTAATAGTGAGGTATCTATTTTGTTTTTGTCCAGGAAACTTGGTCTCGTATTCAGCAAACTCACCAAGCAAACGATTAAAACGCAAATTAAGTTCCTGAATACTCAGCTTATGATTAGCAAAACTCGTTTGCTTATTTGCTTTCCTTGGGAAGATATATTCATCCAAGTCAATAAAAACATTGCGTGCTGTTTTAATGGAGTCACCATAAGTGAAGCCAAGAAACTCAACTAATCTATCAAACTCTTCAAATTGGGTATTTGAATAATAGTCCATCTTACAATCCCGTTCCCGGAGCAGGTGCTAGGCCAGGTATCATTGACTTAGCAATTGAAGCAGCAGTCGCATGATTCTCTGGTTCTGCTTTAATTTTCACGGCGTTATTGTTTGAGAAATTGGCATTCGAACCAAAATAACTTGCACGCATAGTATTAGTCTCGCCAGTTTGTGGGTCCTCATAAGTCAACAAAGCTTCAAACATATAGAACTTGTCTACCAAAGCAGCATCTTTTTCTCTATCCAGCTTGACGACAAAACTGGCCTTCAAGTCTTGGCTCTCAAGAACTCTCTTCTCACCAATTTGTCGATAGTCAGCTCCTAACCGAGTAGGCTCACCAGCTAGTTCGATTTGTCCAGGTTCATTAGAAGCAAACAATTGAACCTTACTTGCACCCGGAGCATAAACAAAGACCTTGATTTCTTCACCAATAAACGCGCTATCTGGTAAATACATCTTGGGTTGTACCGCTCTTTGTTGCAAAACCTGTCTCAAAGCCTGAATAGTGTTAGCAGAAGCCGGTAAAACAATCACAATAAGCAGTATTAGACATCCTGCAAAACCCCGTTTTGCTAGTGATGTCGACACAAAAAAGGTCGGAACGGTGCGCTGCACTAGTTCTGTTAGTAAAGATAAAGGGAACTTTCGCAGGAAGTCTATTAAAAGTATAGATTTGTGTTTCATAGCCTTAAAGCACCTAGATTATAGCCTGAAAGCAGCCTTATTTAAAAGAAAAGCTTAAAAAACTTATAAATCCTAGCAATAGCAATCCACTGGGGTGCTAGAATAACCTGCTAATGCCGACTATACAACAACTAATTCGCAAAAACCGCAAAAACTCTAAGAAAAAGAGTAAGAGCCCGGCTTTGGACAACAACCCACTCAAGCGTGGCGTATGTACAAAGGTAAGAACGGCCACGCCGAAGAAACCTAATTCAGCAATGCGTAAAATCGCGAGAGTGCGTTTAACTAACGGCCAAGAAATTACGGCTTACATCGGTGGCGAAGGTCACAACTTGCAAGAGCATTCGGTTGTTCTTATAAGAGGTGGTCGTGTCAAGGATTTACCTGGTGTTCGTTATCACGTAGTTCGTGGTGCACTTGATACTCAAGGTGTTACAGGACGTAAACAAAGTAGATCTAAGTACGGAACCAAAAGAGAAAAAGTAAAAAAGAAAAGCTAAACACAAACAGGAAATTAATTTAACAAGGAAACTATAATGCCAAGAAAAGACGGAAGATTTAAAAGAAAAGTAGCAAAGCCAGACCCAAGGTTTAACGATACACATGTAGGTGCGTTCATCAACAGAATGATGGTTGATGGCAAGAAATCAACAGCCGAAGGATTATTCTATAAAACAATTGGCGAGCTTGAGACTAAAGTCGAAGGCAAAACGGGAGTAGAAATTTTTAGACAAGCAGTCAAAAATGCAATGCCTGTGGTTAAAGTTAAAGCCAAACGTATTGGTGGTGCAACCTACCAAGTACCTAGTGAAGTTGAGCCAAGAGTAAGTGAAGCATTCGCTCACAGATGGTTAATCATTGCTGCTCGCAAACGTAGTGGTAGAAGCTTCGTTGAAAAACTAGGCCATGAATTATTAGACGCTTTCAACAACAAAGGCAAAGCTGTTGAGACTAAAGAATCTACACACAAAATGGCAGAAGCTAATAAGGCTTATGCACATTTTGGAAGAAACTAAGCTGACTCTGTGATCTTTTCCTGCATTACTACGTTCTCGTCTCTTTTTGCCATCCTCATTTACGCCTAGTAAACTCCGGTGTCAAAAAGCTCCTCGGTCTTGTACTACAGAAAAATCTCTACATCGCAAAACCATAAACCAAAAACTCTATGGCACTAATAGCACCCTCAATTCTCTCTGCTGACTTCGTTAATCTAGAAAGCGAGATAAAAAAGATAGCAACAGCTGACTGGGTTCATGTTGATGTAATGGACGGTAGCTTTGTACCGAATATCACTATCGGAGCGCCAGTAGTCAAAGCAATTAAACCTGTAACAACTTTATTTATCGATGTTCACTTAATGATAGTGAACCCAGAACGTCATATCCCTGACTTCATCAAAGCGGGTTCAGAGTTAATTACGTTTCACATGGAAGCATATCGCTATGCCGCTGATGGCTCAGGCTTGCTTGAGCATCAGTTAGCAGTTTCCAATTTCGACAAAAGACTGACAGGACAAGAAACTCAAGAGCAGTGGGAAGAACTCGGGAAGGCAGCCAGTGACTACGATATAGAGGCTATCAAAACAACTATCAAACTAATCAAAGACTCAGGCGTCAAAGTCGGACTCTCTATTAATCCGGCGACTCCTGTTAGCTCACTTGAAAGCTTTATCAAGGATATCGATTTGGTTTTACTAATGTCTGTTAATCCAGGCTTTGGCGGGCAGAAATTTAGACCAGTCGTTTATGAGAAAATCACTCAAGTAGTAGAACTTGCCAAAGCTAATGGCAGAAGCATCGGTACTGACTTTAACAAAGGACAGCTTGCTATTGAAATCGATGGAGGAGTGGCTCCTGGACCCATAGCCCAAGAGCTGCAAGCCAAGGGCGCTAATGTCTTTGTAGCTGGCTCAGCGATTTATAATGCTCCTGATATCAATGAGGCTATCTCAAACCTACAAGCAAATCATTGCAAAGCTTAAATCTCAACAACACTTTAGTACGGGGCATTTCAAGCAGGCTATTTATTGTATAATTAATAACATGCCCGTTATGGATCAATTTCCCAAACTAGGTGTGAATAATCCCGAGGAAATCCTCGACAGTATTGCAAGAGCTACAGAAAATGGCTTTGTTGCATTTGACCTGGAAAAACGCATCACGCTATTTAGTACCAAAATGATAGAGGTTACAGGCTGGCATGACTCAGAAATGCTCGGTAAAGACATCTCTGCATTATTCCAAATCAAAGATCTCAAAAGCCCAGCAAACTCTAGCCCAGAATCAGTTAGTCACCATGCTGCAACTCTCTTCACCAGAGACGGCAAACAAATCAATATTCAAGCACGCAAAACAGCCATCATCGACAAAGCAGGTAAAGTGGTCGGCTCATTAATGTTTTTTATTATCGAAGACTATAACAAAGATCTAGATAGAGCTCAAGCTGAATTTATTAACACCGTATCTCATGAGCTAAGAACACCGATTACTAGTATCAAAGGTTTTGCTGCAACACTACTAAACACCAAACAAGAAATAGACAAAGACAAGCGCAATAAATATATTGGCATCATCAAAAATCAAGCAGAAAGACTAGCAAGATTGGTTGAAGACTTGCTTGCTGTTTCAAGACTTGAAAGCAAAAAACTACAACTGACTATTCACCCAGTTAAAATTCATGGCATGGTTGACTATGTTGCTGAGGTAGTTAGTTCTAAGCACAACTTTTCTCATGAAATCACTATTGAATCAAATGAAGACCTGCCTGAGGTTTGGGTTGATAAAGATAGATTAGAGCAAGTACTCACCAATCTAATTGACAATGCGATCAAGTATTCACCTGAATCCAAGAAAGTAGATATTCAAATCTCTTGTTCACTGCTTAACGATAAGCCAATGGTCAAAGTAGATATAATCGACTACGGTATCGGCATCAAAGACGAGGACCAACAAAAAATCTTTACCAAGTTCAGCAGACTGGATAGTCCACTTACAAGAATCACCGAAGGTACCGGTCTTGGTTTATATATTAGTAAATCACTTGCCAAACTACTTGGTGGCGACTTGATGCTCTCAAGCAAAGAGGGGGCAACTACATTCAGCCTTTATTTAACAACTGAGTCTCACAAGGGAGGCGAGGTCTGGTGGGATTAACTCCAAACGATCACATCCTTCACATTCTTGGGGCTAGTGGTCAATCTAGTATTGTATACAATACAATACTCCGTGCCTCATGCATGGAAGCTGGGATTAATCTCATTGAAACTATTAAAACAAAAGACTTCCTTGAATTGATCAGACAATATAGACCAGAGATTGTACTAATTGAAGAAGAAGCTTTCAACCCAGAAGTAGAATATAGATCAAGATCATGCCAGCCATTTAAACTAGTTGTAACCAAAGCAAATCAAAGCGTAGAAAGAAAATTAGAATTAATGAAGCAGGGAGCGGATGAAACCATTTCCAAAGACTCGACTGGAGAAGAGTTGTTTCTCAAATTTTACTCTATTCTCCGACGCAAAAAAGTCGAAGAACTTTCTCAGCTTACCAATCTACCAAGTATCAACAAAACCTACAAGGTAATCGAACATTGCCGCAAACACCTCAATGACTGGGTTATAATCCACGTCGACATTAAATATTTCCAGAGTTACAACGTAATGTATGGAGTTGGCAAGTCAGACGAGGCTATTCGCTGTACTGCTCGCGTGCTTGAAGAAAGTCTCAAAGAAAAACTCAGTTCTGGTTTTTTTCTTGGGCACTTAGGTAGAGATAGTTTCCTAATCATTAGTGACTCTGCATCTCTTGACACAATAACTCGCAACATACAAATCAACTTCAAAAAAGTCTTAGGTGATTTATATATGCAAACAGACTATGACAGTGGCTTCATCATTTCATCTGCACCAAACAAAGTCAGACGCAGAGAGGGTTTACTCAGGCTCAACATCGGCTACTGTTCTAAGATAGATCGTAATTTCCTTTCAGGCACTGACATTATTGAACAAGCAATCAAAAACAAACGCGACCCAGGCAGCAAAAACAAGAAGGTACTAATACTTGAGGACGACGCTGATTTTGCAGATCTGCTTCAAGAAACTCTTAATCTGGAAGGTAATAATGCGATTCTTTCTAGAGGTATTGAGCACCTGATAGAGGATGTTCAAGAACACGAACCCAAAATTCTTATACTTGAGGCAAATACTATTGGCAACAAGGATTTTGTCGCTCTCTGTAAAGAACTAGACCGCTTCAAAGAAGAACTTGGCATGAAAGTGCTAGTTGCCACCCAAATACCTGGCTACCAAAACTTTTTGAGCGCTGGAGCTGACGTCTATCTACCTAAACCATACGAAATTGAGACTTTACTCAAGGAAGTTCGTAGGTTGGGTTTTGATTATGCTTAAATTCTGCTTAATCTTTGATTTTTAAGCAATTTAGATGTGATAATATTGTTGTGCTCATACGAGCATTCCCCCAGACATGGCAGGTGTCGCCAAGTGGTTAAGGCTCCGGATTGTGGTTCCGATATCGTGGGTTCAACTCCCATCATCTGCCCCATTTAAACAAAAAGCCCAGTGCCCCTTTAGGGGTTGCTGGGCTTTTTTATTAGGGTAAATCCTGGGATTGAACCAAGGAGTATCAATAGACTTCCGGTATGAGTGGATTCAGGGGAAGGGCACACTAAAGCATTCAACGAAGACACAGTGACCCCCGATACATGAAGGAGAAACGATTAATAATCGTTTTGACTGAATCAGATGGTTGTGACACACCCAAGACAACAAAGCAGACTGGTGACCCATCGTGGGTATTGTAAAATCGCATCGCGATTTAGATACCCCTACTCCCATCATCTGCCCCATTAATAATGAAAAAGGCACCCTTGTGGTGTCGTTTTCATTATTAGGATTGGTGGGGATTCAACCCACGAGTACCACTAGACTTCCGGCATGAGTGGATTCAGGGGAAGGGCACACTAAAGCATTCAACGAAGACACAGTGACCCCCGATACATGAAGGAAAAACGATTAATAATCGTTTTGACTGAATCAGATGGTTGTGACACACCCAAGACAATAAAGCGGACTTGTGACCCATCTTGGGTATCGTAAAATCGCATCGCGATTTAGATGCCCCTACTCCCATCATATATTAAAAATTTTCTTAACCAAAGAGTGCGTTGTGCGGATACGACCCTATCCCA
>JABHOV010000086.1 GCA_018695135.1 Candidatus Melainabacteria bacterium
CCAATCCTCTTAACTTTTTACCAATGTGAATATCATTCGATTCATATTCACCAGTAGCTAGCCTAACAGCATAGGTTTGTGAGCGATCCATTTCCATAGAAAATGGTGTCATTCTAGTTACAATCTCACCTTCACTTGAAATAACTTTGATCTTAATAGGAGCATCAGATTCAACAGTAAGCCTACTGCTTTGACCTCCACCAAACAAAGTTGCACAAGAAGTGATACTAAAAACTAAAAAACAACAAACTAAAACCTTGGTTAATTTTTTCAACATATATTGATTCTACCCCAAGAATGCTTTTTATAACAAAAAAGCTATAATTCAAGAATATGAACTACTGGCTAATGAAATCCGAACCTGATTGTTTCTCAATCGACACTCTCAAAAAAGAAGGCACTACTATATGGGATGGTGTTCGTAACTATCAAGCGCGCAATATTATGCGTGATGAGATGAAACAAGGTGATCAAGTCTTGTTTTATCACTCTAACGCCAAGCCGCCACATATTGCCGGGCTTGCAGTAATTGCCAGTAAAGAACCAATCCCAGATCCAACTCAATTTGACCCCAAATCAGAGTACTTTGATGGCAAAAGCAACAAAGACAATCCGCGCTGGATGACAGTCAAGGTAAAATTCAAAAAGAAATTCAAGGAAATCATTCCTCTGGAGCAAGTTAAATCAAACCCCAAGCTCAAAGACATGATGCTGGTGCAAAGAGGATCGAGGCTCTCTGTTCAACCCGTTAAGGCTAAGGAATGGGAAGAGATTTTAGCGATGCTGGGTTAATTCTCGCAAAACCAAACTCAAATCCTGCCAAGGAACAACCCGAACTAAATTATCCAATTTCAATTCTTTGCCTGAGTTGCAAACCAATAAATTAACAACTGGCTTATCACTAAGCTCGGCAAATCTAAGCAAAGACTTGATATGCGACTTGTTTGGCATACTGGTACTTTTAATTTCAATCGCCAGCAAACGATCTTTAAGATCAATGATCAAGTCGACTTCTGTACCGTTATTTTCTCTAAAGAAATATAATGGAGCTTTAATACCCCGATTATCAAAGAACTTAAGAACTTCACTAACGATAAAGTTTTCAAATAATGGTCCAGTCATAATATTGTTGCTAATTTGATCTGGGTTCAAAAAACCAGATAAATAATTAGCGAGCCCGGTATCAAAAAAATAGACCTTGGCTGATTTTATAATGCGTTTGCCAAGATTAGAATGATAAGGCTGCAAAGAATAAAGTATTTGTGTTTTCTCAAGCAAAGCCGCCCAAGATTGCACTGTCAAACGGCTAACCCCAAGCTCTTTTGCAATACTGTTATAGTTTTCTTCGCCCGTAAGCCGTACGGCAATGAGCTGCAAAAACTTATCAAAAACCCGCAAGTGACTGTTTTTTAAATTTTGCCTAATGTCTCGATTTAACCAGGCTTGAACATAGCCTTCAAACCAAAGATTTAAATCCAACTTTGCATTAAGGTAAGGCTCAGGATATAGACTTCGATAAACGATTTCTGTCCACGCTGGCAAATCCAAATCTTGATCTCGTAATTCTTCAACCGATAAAGTATTCAAATTCAAAATTGCCATGCGACCGGCAAGTGATTCTTGAATTTGATCCATTACTGCAAATTTTTGCGAACCCGTCAAAATATAACTTGAACTCGTTTCACAAAACTTATTTTCATCAACAGCTAATTTAATGTAAGGTAAAAGGTCAGGAGCGTATTGCACCTCATCGATAATCACGGGACTCTGGTAATAATCAAAAAAACTAGCTGGCTCTTCATTTGCTTGAGATCGTATTCTTAAATCATCTAAACTCAAATATTTATGATCTGGGAAAATCTTCCTTAGCAAAGTGCTCTTACCGGACTGCCTTGCTCCCGTAACTAACAAAACATGAAACTGTCCCAATAGTCCTTTGGCTTTATCTGCAAGCTTTCTATTTACATACATAATGCTAATTATACCTATATTCCGTATAAAATATGCTTGATTTACGCAAAAAGTCCATACGGAATGCAAGTTCCGATAACACTTCGCAGGTCAGCTTTAGTTATACGCCTGAACAGCTCTGTAATTTATTAGCACCAAAGAAATTCTTAGAATCTTCATGAATACTCATATCAAGAGTTTTCAAAGTACCAACAGCAACGTCTAGAGGCACTGCTTCTGTTTTGTTACCAACGATTGCAGCCATCTTACCCCATTCGCCAGCTTCAATCATGTCAGCAGCCTTGCAACCAAGACGAGTACCAAGCACTCTATCAAAAGCAGACGGGCGTCCGCCACGTTGAATGTGACCAAGAACTGTTGATCTAGTTTCGCAACCTGTTTTCTCTTCGATAATTTTAGCTAAACGCTCGCCAATGCCACCAAGTTGTACATGCCCAAAAGCATCAAGCGCTTGATTTTTAGTGACATCAATGCCGGCAAGTCTAGCTCCTTCAGCAGCAACTACAATTGCGTACTCTTGACATTTGTATGCATCTTTAACTACCCTACAAAGCTCGTCAACATCAACTTCCTCTTCAGGGACCAAAATATAATCTGCGTTACCTGCAATTCCAGAGAAACTAGCTATCCAACCAGCATGGCGCCCCATCACTTCACAAACAATAACTCTCTCATGAGACTTAGCAGTCGTATGCAAATTGTCGATCATCTCTGTAGCAATATTAATACAAGTATCAAAACCAAAAGTAACATCTGTACCAGAAAGATCGTTGTCGATTGTTTTTGGTACACCAATTACATTGATGCCATGATCTTTATATAATTTAGATGCAACGCCGCAAGTATCCTCGCCGCCAATTGCCACAAGCGCATCTAGCTTGAGTCTCTTCA